>JAGRAG010000316.1:2048-7348 GCA_020435025.1 Bdellovibrionales bacterium
AAAACTGCTCAGCCGAAAGCAATCGTTGCTATCAAATGGTTCATATTGGACCATTTTTCTTTTCAGAGCACTCTAATAGTGAATGGACTTTTGGGCAGGGGAGTGTCTTTAAGTGGCAGGATGGCCGGAAGTCACTTTTAAAAGGAGCTTTGACAGTGACATCTCCTTCTGTCGTGGAAATCGAGGCTGGAAGTGCTACTGTTTCTCATTTTGGGGGGCGGATTTTGGTAAAACGTGAAAGTGAAAGTACATTGATTTTCAATATCTCAAGTTCCGTTGTCGTGACTCCTCTAGGAAAGAAGGTGGGATTTGACTTACCTAGGGGCTTTTCGGTTCGAGTTAACAATGTTGGGATCAGTGGGGTTGCCCAAGCAGATATCATTGAGGCAGTTCGCGTTAAGAACCTTCTTAAAGAGTGGGGAAGGTTGGCTACGGATGAGCTTCGATTTCGTCAAGAGGTTTTGGCATTTCGCCAAGATTGGCGCCGAGCTGTTGAGTTGGCAAGTGAGTGGCAAAAGACTTCGGTGGAAAGAAAGATAGCCTCCTATGAAGCTGAGCAACAGCGTCGCCGTTTATTGCGAGAAAAGCGAGAGCGTGAAAACCAAGCCCTTCGTCAGTTGTTTAGAGAAAAAACTGGGTTTTAGAAAAGATCGTCTAAGGTCTGAAGTCCAATGTCTAGCTGTTGCTGAAAATACCTTAAAATTAAGCATTTTTAGAGCAGTCGTGTTAGTCTGTTCTTATAGGTGTCCGTTTCTCAGGGAGGAGAAAAGATGTCGACTATTTCAGGAAGTGGGTCTGGTCAGGATGAAGTGGCTCGCAGAAATCGTGAAGAATATCAAAATCAAGAAGCTGCACTCGTTAAAAAGCACAACAAAGAAATTCGAAGACTGAACGAAGCTCACATGCAAGAGCTTGAGCAAGTCCGAGTCAATCATGAAAAGCAAGTACAGAATTTACAAAAGCAATCGACTCAAAACGTTTCAAGGCGAGATGCGCAGTATCAGAATCAAATCAATCAGATCCGAAAGATGCATACCGAGCAGGTAGGAAAAATTAAAGCAGAACATCAAAGGCAGATCGAAGCTGAGAGAAAGCACAATCGCAGCAATGAGCAAAATATTAAGGTTGCCAATGCTGATAGAATGCGTGGTTTAAAAGATCATTACGAATCCACTCTTCAAAAAAAAGAAGTGGATTACATGCAAAATGTTCAAAGGGCTCGCGAAAATCAGATCAAAGCTGTGGAAGAAAATCGTAACAAGCTAAATAATAAGCATGAGTTTGAATTGGAACAGTTGAGCGATAACTTTCGAAAAGAAAAATCAGATATCCAGTATCGGTTTAATGAATATAGAGATACGACTAACGCTGATAAAAAACGCAGTCAGATCGCACAACTCGAAGCTCAAAACCGAATTTCTAATAATGCCATGTCGCAACTTCTTAGAGAAAGGAAGATGCATGATGATCAAGTTGCTAATTTAAGAGTGGGATTTCAAGACAGCCTGGAAAAAACCAGAGACCGCTTTGAAGAAGCGGCAAAAAAAGAGCGTGAAGCGCGTGAGATGGGTCGATCTGATTTTCGGTCCTCTGTCGATCAAAGAGTGAATAACCAGATTCGCTCTTTAGAAAATGAAAATGAAGATCTTAAACATGCCAACAGTGTCGCTTTATTGAAGCAACGCCAAGAGGAGGCTCGAGAACGGACCAATTTACTCAACTCCTTTAAAAAGAACATTGATGCTTATGAGAAAGAACGACAAGAAACCAAAAACCTTTCCCAAGAGCAGCATGCAGAAGATCTTCATGAACTTCAGAGGAGAAATGATGAGATCATAAATGCCTCTTCTAAGTTCTATATGGGACGAATGCGTGAGGAAAACTTTCGGAATAAGTCGGCACTTAATCAGTTAGAGATGGAAAAAAAGACGGCTATGGATCAAAGTGAAATGTTAGCTCAGAAAAGAGTCGATGTTATTTTAAAGGATACTGAAGACCAAATATCTACGATTCGTAAACACCAGCAGACGTCTTTAGAAGTGATGAAAGATGATTATCTTAATGAAAAAACAGAGCTAGTAGAAAGCTTAACCAAAGAAAAAGAAATGGCCCTACAGAGAATGCAAGATGAGATTAAGAAAACGGAAATTGAAAGTGCTCGTAGTGAGGCCGCTTTGCGATTAAAATTTAAAAATGAAATGGCAGAGGCCAATGCTCGACACACGAAAGATAAGCGACTGTCGGACAATCACAATAAAAAAGTCGTTAATGAACTGGTGAAAGCCAACCAAGAAGCTTTAGAGATGCAGCAACTTAAATTTAAAAATAAAGTTGAAGACCTCAATGAGCAGCATCGCAATGAATTAGATCGATTGCGTTCGAACCATCGGGCTCAAATGGATTCAGTGCTTTCTGCGGTGAAGCAAACGCAGTCCTAAGAAAACCTTAAGGGATTGTCTAACACAGTCAATCCCTCCTTGATCTTCTCTGTTGACACAGGTAGACTTCCACACAATAGTGCCAAATTATTGATATCTAAACACATCCGACGATTTAAGGACACTCATCTATGCTTGCAAATCGCAGAACAAAAATCGTGGCCACCATTGGGCCAGCCAGCAACTCCCGCGAAAATATAAAAAAAATGATTGAAGCGGGAATGAATGTGGCTCGACTGAACTTTTCACATGGGACGCATGAGGACCATAAAGCCGTTATTGGCTACATCCGAGAGTTATCACAGATCTTAAAAGCACCCGTATCTATTCTGCAAGATTTGCAGGGCCCGAAGATTCGAGTGGGTCTTCTGGAAAATGGAAAAGTTGAACTTAAGGATGGAGCGGAAGTTTTCTTTTCTCCTTCTATTGAATTGGGAAAGGGAAATGAGCTGTCTACAGATTTTGAGGAGTTGCCTCAATCGGTTCAGCCAGGTACGAAAATCTTGTTAGATGATGGCGTTATGGAAGTTCAAGTTTTAGAAGTGATTGGGGATCGAGTCCGCTGTAAGGTGATTTTTGGTGGGATCCTTAAGCAACGAAAAGGAATGAATTTACCTGACGTTGATTTGCCGGTGGATTGTTTGACAGAAAAAGATTTAGTGGACCTAGAGTTTGGATTACAGAACAAGGTAGACTATGTTGCGCTGAGTTTTGTGCGCAAAGGCAGCGATATTAAAAAACTGCGCGAGTTGATCGACTCTCGTCACCCAGCTACTCGTATTGTCGCTAAGATTGAGATGCGTGAGGCTTTAGAGAATTTAGTTGATATTGTAGAGTTATCGGATGCTGTTATGGTTGCACGTGGTGATTTGGCCGTAGAAGTCGGGCAAACCACATTGCCGGCAGCCCAGAAGCGCATTATTCGCCTATGCAACGAGATGGGACGTCCTGTTATCACAGCGACACAAATGTTAGAAAGCATGATTGAAAATCCTCGCCCAACACGAGCTGAAATTACCGATATCGCCAATGCTGTTTTGGACGGATCAGATGCTCTTATGCTATCGGCAGAGTCAGCCAGTGGGAAATTCCCATTTCAAGCGATTTCAACGATGCATGAAATCGCTCTTGAGGTGGAACGCACAGGGACTTATTTTTATGATATCCCTTTGGATGGAGATTTAAGTGCTTCCGTCGCTGAATCTATTGCGATGAGTGCGTGTGTTTGTGCTAAGCAGCTCAATGCTTCGGCGATCGTTTGTCTGACAACATCGGGAAAAACTGCAACAATGATTTCCAGTTACCGGCCTAAGGCTCGAATTATTGCGGTCACGGATATTCTTGAAACGTTGAATCGCTTGGAATTGGTTTGGGGGATTCAGACATTTGCAATATCTGCCTACAAATCTGCAGATGAGGCCATGTCCAAGATGGAACAGCTCTTAGTTGATTATAATTTGGTCAATCCGGGAGATCGAGTTATATTGACACTGGGTTTCCCTGTTCTTCAGGCAGCAAAGACAAATTCCATTCGTGTTTATCAAGTGGGACGAGAAGAGTCTGGACTGGCTCGTGAAAAGCTTCCGTTGCGTTGTCGCATATAAGGAACTATAGGTGACGTAAAGAATTTTAGAACCTGGGAATATAATTTTAACAGAAGGGGCAAAAAATGAAATTAGGAACTTTAAAGGATTCCAAAAAGAAAGATGGAATTTTAGTGCTTGTCAGTAAAGACAACCGAAACTATATGCCGGTACCTGATATCGCTCCGAATTTGCAATTTGCTTTAGAAAACTGGAAAGAGATACAACCAAAACTGCAGTCCCGTGTGCAACAGTTAAGTGAAGAACAATGGAAGGGAGCACCTGTTGTGGATGAAGAGGCATTTCACTCTCCATTGCCTCGTGCCTATGGCTGGGCCGATGGTTCAGCTTTTATTCATCACATCAAGCTAGTGCGAATGGCTCGGAATGCGCCACTTCCAGAGACACTAACGACGGTCCCTTTGATGTATCAAGGGGGAAGTGACACTTTCTTGGCCCCTCGAGAGGATATTCCGCAAGTTGATTTTTCTCACGGAACGGATTTCGAAGGTGAGGTTGGGGTCATTGTTGGCGATGTTCCTATGGGTGTGTCTGCGGAAGAGGCTCTCAATTACATATACTTATATGTTATTATCAATGATGTCAGTCTTCGAGGGTTGATCCCGGAAGAGCTAAAACAAGGTTTTGGCTTTTTTCAAAGCAAGCCATCATCGGCTTTTGCTCCTTTTGCGGTGACAGAAGAAGAGTTGGGGGGGGCCGTTAAAGAGGGGCGGGTGCATCTTCCTTTGCTTGTTGAATACAATGGCCAGTTTTTTGGGAAAGCCAATGCTAAGGAAATGCATTTTCATTTTGGCCAGTTGATTGCTCATGCGGCTAAAACAAGAAAGCTCTCGGCAGGAACCATTATTGGCAGTGGTACAGTTTCAAACGAAGATCCAAGTGTAGGCAGCAGCTGTTTAGTTGAAAAGCGAATGCTTGAAAAAATCAATGAAGGTGATTTTAAAACTCCATTTATGAAAGATGGTGACACAATCACAATCAAGATGGAGGATCTCCAAGGTCAAAATATATTTGGAACCATCCATCAGACTGTTCGTAAACAATAAAAACGGCACTTTTTATTTGCGGATAAAAATTCAGATAACTTAAAAGTTCCAATGCGAATGTACGAAGATCACATACACTCAGCTTCGGGGCACGGGTCTCCTGCCTTGCTGCCATCTCGCCTGCGGCAGGACCGCCTCCGGCGGGGCTGCCAAAGCGGAGCTGCCTAAGCGGAGCTGCCTAAGCGGAGCTGCCTAAGCGGGGCTGCCTAAGC
>JAGRAG010000317.1 GCA_020435025.1 Bdellovibrionales bacterium
CCGGTGAGCTTGGCGAGGTTTTGGCTTTGAAAGAAGGAAGAACTCCCTATATTTTCAGCTTTTTACTTGAATTTTCCCCAAATCCAGCATACAGCGTTAGGTTCATTAACACTGAAAACGGCATAAAGAGTTCCTTTGGGGCCGCCCTTTCAGAAGGAGAAGCAAAATGGCTACAAAAGCAAAAACCCACAGTGGGGCGAAAAAACGTTTTCGCGTCAAACCTGGTGGTAAAGTAAAACGCAAAAAACAAGGCATGAGACATATTCTTTCTAAGCACTCATCTAAGAGAAAGCGTCAACTTGGTAAAATGACTTATGTTGACGATGCCAACCGTTATCAAATTGACCGTCTGTTGGTATTGTAAGGAGTGATCAGAGATGCGTGTTAAAAGAGGATTTAAAGCCAGAAGAAGAAGAAATAAAGTTTTAAAGCGAGCAGAAGGTTACTACGGCGCGAATAGTCGTGTGTATTCTGTTGCCGTAGAGAAAAATGATCGCGCCTTGGTTTATGCTTATCGTGATCGTAAAGTTAAAAAACGAGAATTTCGTAAGTTGTGGACTCAAAGGATCAATGCAGCGGCTCGATTGAATGGAACTAATTACTCCAAATTAATCGGAGCTCTTAAGAAAGCGAACATCGATTTAGATCGTAAAGTGTTGGCGGAAATGGCTGTAAATGATCAAGCTGGATTCACGGCATTGGTTCAACAGGTTCAAGCCTAAGATTCAAATCTATCTGATTTGAACAAAGTGAGTACGCTTTAGAGTTTTGGAGGAATGTTTTAGACTGTTGTGCTAAAAACGGATCCGCAAAGACACTCTAAGCGTACTTTTTTGTTATGGACGTGAGATGAATGAACACCAGACTCTTCAGTTTGAACAAAGAAAGCGCGATCATATCCAACTTTCTTTAGATCTTTCTCACCAAACGGTGGGGCTGAATGGGTTGAATAAAATTCATCTTTTTCATGAGGCTTTGCCTGAAATCAACTACTCCGAAGTATCCATTTCGCAGAATCTGTTTAAAGAATCCCTGCCGACTCCATTTTTAGTCAGCTCCATGACAGCAGGTCACTCACAGGCGTCTGAATTGAACAGTCTTTTGGCTCTTGCCTGTCAGCGAAGGGGTTGGTTAATGGGGGTGGGATCACAGAGAAGACAGTTAACAGAATTGGCAGCGGAGAGGGAGTGGAAAGCGGTTCGTAAAATAGCTCCTAAGGCGAAGCTTTTGGGGAATATCGGCTTAGCAGAATTGATTCGTGTTCCAGTGGATCAAGTTCAAAAGCTTGTTGAAAGCCTTGATGCTTTCGCCATGATGGTTCATACCAATCCGTTACAAGAGGCGATTCAGCCGGAGGGCAATCCCGATTTTAAGGGTGGGTTGAGAGCGATTGAACAAATTGTGAAAGTTCTTGAAGTTCCGGTAGTGGTAAAAGAAACGGGATGTGGTTTTTCAGAGAAAACATTAGGGCGGCTTCAGGATGTGGGTGTAGCGGCGGTGGACGTCAGTGGTCTCGGAGGAACTCATTGGGGGAGGATTGAAGGAAGTCGCTGTTTAGAGGGAAGTCCAGCGAAAGAGGTCTCCAAAACTTTTTCCAATTGGGGAGAGAGCACTTTTGATAGTTTAGTCGCGGGTAGAAAATGGGATGCTCTTTCTTTATGGGCCTCTGGTGGAATCCGCTCCGGGTTAGATGCGGCGAAAACCTTGGCGTTAGGTGCAGATATAGTCGGTTTTGCACAACCTATTTTAGAAGCAGTTCTTAAGGGTGAGGATGAGTTAGATTTGAAAATGCAACAGATGGAGCAAGAGCTAACAACAGCGCTTTTTTGTACGGGCAGTGCCCGCATTGCAGAGATACGAGAAGAAGAAAAATGGCAGATCAAAGAGTAGAAAATGAGATGAAAGAACTGTTTAGCGGCTTTTCAAAGTTGGATCGCAAGGATCGTTTGCACCGCCTAGTGAAAATGGGTGCCCTGACAGCTAAGGATGTTGAGTTCTTAAATCAGGGGTCGCCTCTTTCGACAGATTTGGCAGAGAAGTTTATTGAAAATGTGATTGGCTATTATCAGATGCCTCTCGGGGTCGTGGCCAATATGGTTATAGATGGAAGAGCTTATGCGATCCCGATGTCGGTTGAGGAAACTTCTATTGTGGCGGCTGCGAGTAAGACTGCTAAGTGGATTCGTGAACGGGGAACTCTTACCACAGAAGTCGTTGGAAATACGGTTATTGGTCAGATTCAAATTGCAAAAGTGAAAAACTGGGATTTGTTAGAAAGTGTTTTTGAATTTAGAAAGAAAGAATGGATAGATCTTGTAAACAGTGATGTGGCTAAAGGACTCGTTGCCCGAGGTGGAGGAGTGCAGTCTTTGTCATTGCGCCAATTGGACCGTCCGGATGGCGAGTTGATGGGTGTCTTGCATGTTTACGTCGATGCCTGTGATGCAATGGGCGCAAACGTTGTAAATCAAATTTGCGAATTTTTAAAACCAGAGATTGAAGTTGCTACGGGTGAAGAGGTGACAATGTGTATTTTGTCAAATCTTGTCGATAGTAAAGTTACGAAAGCGAAGCTCGTGATTCGTGATGTGGACCCGGAAATGGGAGAAAAGATTGCTGAGGGTTCATTATTTGCACAGTTGGATCCTTATCGGGCAACAACTAATAATAAAGGTGTTCTTAATGGGATTGATCCTATTTTGTTAGCCACAGGCAACGACTGGCGAGCTGTAGAGGCAGGAGTGCATGCCTATGCCGCTCGCGATGGACAGTATCGATCAATCACTCGATGGACATGGAACGGAACGGAGTTGGTTGGAGAATTTGAAGCGCCGATCTGCGTGGGAATTGTTGGAGGAGTGACGCGACTTCATCCGACCGCAAAGATGGCCTTACGAATGCTAGGTGTAGAGAGTGCGAATCATTTGTCCCGTATCTGTGCCGCCGTCGGATTGGTACAGAACCTGGGAGCTTTAAAAGCATTGACTTCGGTGGGGATCATTGAAGGTCACATGAAACTACACATTTCAAATCTGACCATGGGAGCGGGGGCGACAGAAGCGGAAACACCTATTTTGCAAAAACGATTGGAAGAAATTTTAAGGCTTACAAGAAGGATCTCGTTAAACAACGCAATAGATGTTTTAAAAGAGATGCGTCAAAGTAACGTCCATAACTTGGCCAGCCACAAGTAAGAGGTGTTATTTGTATTGGTCCATTGGAAGTAAAACCTTTTTTCTTGGTGAGTATTATGTATTAAGTAGTGGCAAGGGTCTAATTGCCGCCACTGAAAAAAGATTTTCACTTAAAGCGGAACCATCAGATCTCTGGGAGATCGTGGGACTTCCCGAAAACAGTCCGGCCGATCGATTGTTAAGAGATGGGCAACAGGCCATGGAGCAGCCTTTTAAGTTGCAGTTTATTGACCCCTATCAAGGTGCGGGAGGTTTGGGGGCTTCGACAGCTCAGTTTGCTTTGCTGTTTGCGTTCCTTAAGAATAGGCAGACCTCTCCATTTGTTTTTCGAGAGGCGTCCAGCGAACTATTAAAAGTCTATCGCTCTTATGTGGGTGCCAGTAAAGGAGTTTCCCCCAGCGGAGCAGATCTCATTGGTCAGTGGTATGGCGGGTTGACGGCAGTAGATACCCAATCCACTCAGTGCGATACACTGAGATGGACATTTGATCATCTTGATTTTTTGATTGTAAAGACCGGAAACAAACTGGCCACACACATTCATCTGGAAAGTTTAAAAAAGAGTGATTTTCAAATTTTTGAATCGGCCTACAACATGGCATTAATGGGCTTGATTGAAGGCGATAGAGAGGAGTTTGTTGAAGGGGTTTCCAAGTACAGGGCTCTTTTAGAAAGTGAAGGGTTGACAGATCAGAAAACAAGAGAGCTTTTGAAAAAGTGGGATGAATGTCAGCTGACTTTGGCTCATAAAGGTTGTGGAGCTATGGGCGTGGACACATTGGTTTTGTTTTTTGACCCGGTTCGGTTCGAAGAGGTATTGAATCAATGTCAAAAGATGCAGCTAGCAGTTGTGGGTTCGTCTAAAGACATCACGTCAGGTATTTGTACCGACAATGAGTGCTTGCAAAACACTCCTATTCAAGATGTGGAAAGCGGAGTGACGTTGTGACTTTGATTTGTTCTCCATACGTTTTGAATTCTAGAGTTACGGGGTTGATTGGAGTTATTGATCGTGAGTGATGTACAGCCAATCAATCAGCGAGAGATTTCTTTTCATCAGGTCTTTGCGGCAGAAGCCCCGTCAAATATTGCCCTAATTAAGTACATGGGGAAGTCTGGAAATGAAAAGAATTGGCCATCCAATGCCTCTCTGTCCATCACTTTGCCTGAACTTCGCACAAGGGTTGAGATTGAAAAATTGGGAGACAATGTTCAAGATTACTGGGAGCCTCTACAGAAAAATGGCTGGATAGTACCGGAGCTTTCTTTAAAAGGCCAAATGAGGTTTTTAGAGCATTGGAAATTTCTAAAAGGAAAATGGAATGTAGAGGGAAGTTTCGTCATTCGTTCAGCGAACAATTTTCCGTCAGATTGCGGACTGGCCAGCTCAGCATCCAGTTTTGCGGCCTTAACATTAGCGGCAAAAGAAGTTGTAGAATATCTTCTGCC
>JAGRAG010000318.1 GCA_020435025.1 Bdellovibrionales bacterium
TAAATACCCTTCAGTCTATATTTTTTTTAATTATGATAACTCATTATTTTTACTTATTAAAAATGTGTATTATATAAAAATTAAATCTGAAAAACCCCTCACACCAATTAACATTTCTTAACAATTAGCAAAACACTTTTCATTTATTATACACACCGTTATAACTTCACCAAACAAACCGAACCGAGGACTTAAAGTGACTTCAAAGCCACTCAAGAACTTTCTACTACTCACGCCCTTGGGCATATCACTGTTACTAGTGGCGTTTGCATCTGATGGATTGTTTGGAGATCTCTCTAACTATCATTTGCATATCTGGATGGACGCCTTTTTAGGTTTTTCCTACTTACTGATTGCTGGTGCTTTAATTTATTTTGTACGCGCTCGAGAAGACGTAAAGTTCACATTTTTTTTCATACTATTTTCCATTTTTAATATCATCACGGCTATTTTTCACTTTTTCGATATGTTCTCTCCCTACTGGGGGAGCCCGTCCATTGATCTTTTAGTAAAATCCTTAACTGCAGTTGTCTCTGTTATGACTTCTCTTTTCGTTTGGAGATCGATTCCCTTCGCTATTTCAGTGCCAAGTCCAGAACTCTTAGATAAAAAAAATCGCGAACTATTAGAACTTAATATTCAGCTCGAAAAACTTGCTGTTGCAAAGTCACAAGACTCCTCTCAACTTGACTCAATTTTTAACTCTACTGGAGACGCAATTTTACTTAAAAACCCAGATGGAATCGTCATCAATTGCAACAAATCCTTTACTGAGCTTTATGGCTACACCAAAGAAGAGATCATCGGTCGTTCTGTAAAAGATCTCGTTCCAGCTGATAAGTATGATCAACTTCACAAAATCATGTCTAATTTGAGAAAAGGCAAAACCACTTATTCTCTTGAAACTTATGGAATCAAAAAAGATGGAACACGATGTGCCATTTCTTTGACTGTTTCACCGATATACTCGTCTGACAGAAAAATCATAGGAGCGTCCTCTATCGCCCGAGATATCTCCTCGCGCATTGAATTTGAAAAGAAGCTATCAGACAATGAACAACTGATGAAAACAGTCATCCAAAGTGTGACCACAGGAATTTTATCCGTCAGCGAAAGAGGGGTCATCACCTTAACAAATTCATCTCTTAACAATATGTTTGGGTATGAGCCGGGTGAACTCATTGGTCAGAAAGTCGAAGTTCTTGTGCCAAAGCGATATCGTGACTCCCACCCTATCTATCGTCAAGCCTTCTGGAGAAAGCCTGAAAATAGACAGATGGGGGCCGGCCGTGAACTGACTGGAGTTCGAAAGGACGGACGTGAATTTCCTGTGGAAATAGGTCTCGCTCCGATCATTCATGAGAGAAACGAGGTCTTAGCATCGGTCATAGATATTTCAGAGCGACGGTTTGCTGAGAACTACTTGTTGCAAGAGCACGACACCATCAAAAAAGTTCTCGAACTCAATACTGACGGATGGTGGGACTGGGATCTGCGCAACCCAAAAACTGTTTATTTCAGCCCTTCATTTAAAGCTCTTTTTGGCTACAAAGACCGCGAAATTTCCAATGAGTACGCCTCATGGAAACAACTAACTTTTAACAACGAATTTGAAGAAATTGAAAAGAACTTACAACTTCATCTTATGACAGATGGAAAACATCCTTTTCATCAAAAAATACGATACAAACATAAAGATGGCACATCTGTTTGGACCATCTGTAAAGGAATGGCCTTTAAAGGTGAATCCGGGTGTTTTGAAAGGATGATAGGTGTCCACTTTGATATCTCTAAAGAGATAAAATTAGATAGTGATTTACAAAGAACAAATAGAGAATTGCAGCTTCGAAGTGACGAAATGGAACAATTCATTTATACAGTTTCACATGACTTGAAGTCCCCTCTTGTGACATCGATGTCTTTCTTAAATTTTTTAAGGGAAGATCTTGAAGCTAAAAAATACGACGAAGTCGAAGATTCCGCCATTGAGCTGGAAAAAGCCTTAAAACAAATGCGCAGTCTTATCCATGATATTTTAGAAGTGAGTCGTCTTGGAACCGTAAAATTGTTAAGAGAACCTGTGAATTTAACACATTTAATTGACAATATAGTGCAGAAGTTTATGGACAATGACTCTACAATCCCTACAAGAATCACAGTGCAACGTAACATGGGAGCGGTGGAAGGTGATCCTAAAAGATTGAGTGCCCTGTTTGAGAATTTAATAACAAACGCTAGTAAATACAATAAGAGAAAAGATGTTAAAGAAAAAACTATTGACGTATTTTCAGAAATTAAAAATCAGGAATATAGAATTTGTGTACGAGATAACGGACCGGGAATCCATGCGAAGTTTCACACAAAAATTTTCGAACTCTTCCACCGTTTAGACACTAAAGTTGAAGGAACTGGAGTTGGTTTAGCGATTGTCGCTAAAGTAGCTGAGCAGCATGACGGAACTGCTTGGGTAGAGTCAGAACCGGGACGAGGCTCTAGTTTTTGGGTCTCCCTGCCAATGACACGAAAGGTGACTATAGGAAATGACGATGCAGTTAATAAGAGAATCAGAAACACTGAAAATCTTGCTCATTGAAGACGACAATGCGCACGCAAAGATTCTATCTAGAACGATTCAGTCTGGAGGGCACACCAATTATATCGAACGCGCCACTGATGGAGAAGAAGCCTTCTCCCTTTTAAACAGATTGCACCATCAAGGACCCTTAGCCCTACCCGATATTATTTTATTAGACTTAAAGCTCCCCAAAATTAGCGGAATAGAAATATTAAGGCAGCTCAAAGACAATAAAAAATTCTGTTTTATCCCTGTCATCATACTAACAACTTCTAATGCACAGAAGGATAAATCTCTTGCCTATCAATTGAACGCCAATAGTTATTTAGTTAAACCGGACAACCCTAATGAACTTAAAATTATGGTTTCAGATCTCATTAAGTATTGGGGAACATGGAATCAAACAGTCGAACTATTAAACCATCGAGAAAGCCATGCTAACTAACTTTAATAATCCTCTGCACATTCTACTTATAGAGGATAACCCACAACATAGAAAGATTGTCTATCGTCTACTATCTGGATTGCCAGAATTTCAACTCCATCATGCAGACAACTTGCACGACGGACTGATCGAGATTAGAAAGCAAAATATCTCACTTATATTACTCGATCTCAACCTACCAGATAGTCGGCGTGATGAAACCTTTGAGCGAACCTTTGCCGATGCAAGTGAAATACCCATTGTTGTCCTTTCTTCTCAACTAGATGCCGAATTCGCCAAAAACCTTGTCAACAAAGGGGCTCAAGACTTTCTAGTAAAAAGCAGTCTTAGCCAAGAAATCTTGATTCGGACGATCAATTTTGCGTATGAAAGAAAGAAGATCAATGAAGAGTTAAAAAAACAAAACGTACTCAATCAAAGCCTGACGCAGATTAGCAAAAAGGGTTTGGTAAATTTTGATATCGAGTTCTTTTTTGAAGAAGTTCTCACCGCTATCTCTAAATCTGTCACTGTTGATGCCATCGCCATCTTACGGCACGAACCCGATTCTAAAAAATTTGTCCCCATCCGAACATTTGGTATAAATTTAAGAAAGAATAAGAATATTCAGGTCGGAAAGTTAAAAGTTTTTGATATCCCACCTTTGAAGTGGGATTTCCCTATTCATAGTGCATTAAATATTTCTATTGATGGAAAAAATAAGCAAGAACCCTTTGGTGTTCTTGGTATTTACTCTGGGAAGAAAAAGATCTTTTCACAAAGTGAGCAATTTTACCTAAATTCTATTGCCGATGTTATTGCCGCTTCTGTGCAAAGATATTACCTTGAGGCTCGACTAAAAAAGAAGGTAAAAGATCTTGACGAAGCCCATCGGAAAAAAAATGAATTCTTATCTATTTTGTCTCATGAGCTTAGAACTCCGCTATCAGTTGTTACAAACTCATTAGAACTTCTTAAGAAATTTCCTGACAACAAAGAACGAAACTTAGAGCTGATCAAGCTTATTGAACGCAACGTGTCTCAAGAAGTTAAACTTGTTGATGACATTCTTGATACCTCAAGAATCATTTCCGGAAGAATGAAGATCGTAAAGTCTAATTTTTATATCAATTCTTTGGTAGATTCCGTAGTTGACTCTTTCTCTTTTGCGGCAAATGAAAAGAACATCACGATTGAATCTGATGGGTTTTCAAAAGAAATTATTTGTTACGGAGACAAAGATCGCATCCAGCAGGTCTTTTGCAATCTTCTTGGAAACGCTATCAAATTTACCGAAGACAACGGAAAAATTAAAGTTCATAATTCTGTTCATGAATCTTACTTTACCCTAGCCGTTGAAGACGACGGAATTGGAATTGATCCTGATAAGCTTCCCTATATCTTTGATAAATTCTGGCAAGTCGATGGCTCTTTCACTAGGAAAAATCAAGGGCTCGGACTTGGCCTTGCCATTTCTAAACACATTGTTGAAACCCACAATGGAACTTTAAGCTGTGATAGCAAAGGCATACACAAAGGCTGTACTTTCACTGTAGACCTCCCCATTGTTGTTCGCGTGGATAAAGCTCAAAAGAAATATGACAAATTGCCCGTACCTTCGAGCTCCAATGATCCTGTGCCTACACAAGATTCAACATCGGGTCTTTTGGATGGCATTCGTATTATGCTCATCGACGACTCTGTTGATGGACTACAGATCTTTAAATACTGTCTCGAATCCGCTTCAGCAAAAATATCGGCGTTCGAGTCTGCCGTGGAAGCCTTCGAACAGTTTGAAACAGATCCAAATCAATATGATCTTATCCTTTCGGATATCGGTCTTCCAGTCATGGACGGATATCAGTTCATAAAAAAAGTCAGAGACTTTGAAAAGAAAGAAAGAAGAGAAAAGAAAATTCCAGCAGCTGCCCTTACAGCATTTGCCCGTGATTCCGATGCAGAAAAAGCTCAGTCTTCGGGATTCGATATACATATTAAAAAACCGATTCCTTCAGCTATGTTGGTAGATACCGTATCTAAACTCTATCGAGCCTCTCATTAACTAGCTATTAGGAATTTGTGCTTTCTAATAATGGGATGTGAAAGTTGACTACCACAGATATAAACATTGAGTTGTTCAATAAGACTTTCATGTTCATCTAACAAATGACAAGCGACGTTGGTGGCGCGTAAAATCCCCTGTAGCTTCCGATCTTTAATGACTGGAAGCTCTGTTAGGTTATACCTATGCATAACCTTAAAGCACTGTTCCAGCTCATTTCCCATTTCTACATGTACTACGTTGCTATTCATGACTTCATGCACTTTCATTTTCTCACTAATCCTAGCTTGCAGAGCTGACTTTCTAATGAAATCAGTTTTCGAAAATGTACCTACAACATCGCCAACTCCGTCAATAACAACAAGGGAATGAATATCTACTTTTTCCATCTTAATGAGTCCTTCCTGAACCGTAGCGATATGACTAATGGTATAATCTTCCTATTTCATGTTAAAAATCTTTAAATATCCTGCAACGGTCATCCATTCCCCCTTGTAATAAACAAAGCAAATTCGACTTTCACTTTATCAAAGATAAGGGAGAAAACCTAACTTCGTCCAGTAAAGTAAATTTGACATACTTGCAACGCAACCCAAAAAGTATTATTACTTTTTCTAAACAACTGGCATTTATCTTGATAAATGATTTAAATCATTTGAAGGTACTGAAACATCTTTGTTAAGCCCATTTCCTTAACTTTACCAAAATAAAACTCAGGGGGTTTTTATGGCACAAATTCTAGTACTCGAAGATCAAGACGATAGTTTCCGTATTTTAGAAAGTGTCCTTGGTTACGAGCATCAATTACTTCATGCAAAAACAATTTCTGAAGCAAAAAATATTTATAACAACAAGATCGAACTACTCGTCCTCGACGTCGGACTTCCTGATGGGGATGGATATGAGTTTTGCAACTGGGTTCGCAGCCAGAAAAATAGCGATGTACCCATCGTCTTTGTGTCTGCAAAGTCATCCACCGAAAGTTGTGTCACGGCCTTCACAGCCGGCGGGGATGATTACATCTATAAACCCTTCCATCCTTCTGAACTTTTAGCTAGAATCACTGCTAAACTGAGAAGCTCTCAGAAAAAATCGGAAAAGAGCTTGTTATTGGACAGCAACGGCGTGATTTTAGATTTGTCTTCTCAGAAAGCCTATTTATCCTCTAAGGCCAATGAAAATGAGCTAAGTCTTACACCAATAGAATTTAAGTTGTTACACATTTTTCTTAAAAATCCCGAGCGGGCCATACCAAGAAATACGATTCTCGATGAAGTCTGGGGAAAAGACATCTATGTCTATCCTAGATGCGTGGATACCCACATAAGCAAACTTCGGAAAAAACTCCTCGACAAAGGTAGCCTCATCACATCCGTTCACGGTAGAGGCTATCGTTTTGGAAACAAAGTTGGAGCCTAATTCATTTTCTTGAAAGCATTGGCTCAATTAGAGCCTTGCATTCAAGAGGCAAAAAAGGCTTCCTTAAGATGGGCACTTGTATTATCGAAGATCTCTTTTGCAAGTCCGCCAATCGACTGTCCGGCAAACCCGTAGTTAAGATACAAGGAAATGTCTTATAGTGTGATTCTAGAAACTCAAGAACATCAAAGCCATTTTTATCACTTTGTAGATTAATATCTATGATGGCTAATCTAATATGATCTAAAACAGGAAATAAAGTTTCAACACCTTTAAAACTGCTCGTATTGATGATCTCTAAGTCTTTCGAAATTGATCTTATAACATATTGAAACAGTTTTTTTGAAAAAGGATCATCTTCGACCAGTAAAACAGAGGGGTGGTCCAACTCCGAAAAGTGATCTTTCACATTATCAGTCCTTTTAAAATCAATTGCCAAACTTGAATCCATACCACCCATAATTCCTCCCACCGTAGAAGAGACTTAAGGCTACGTGAAAGTTATTCACTGTTCCTTTCTTTTCGAGGTTGAGATGATTAATAAAAATAAATATACTTTATTTATTTGTTACGAAAACTTAACCGTGTATTTTTGACATTTGTCCCTTAATTTATTAAATTATTATTAGGTTTCGATTTGAGTTTTTAAGAGAAACCGTGGAACGAAGA
>JAGRAG010000319.1 GCA_020435025.1 Bdellovibrionales bacterium
AAACCAATGCTAAACTAGATTGCCCAGACCTTTTAACTAGCTGAATTTTAACATCAGTTATCGCCAGCCAAGACGATTGAACAATCAGCCTATCGAGGGACGGACCTATTCCCTCTGAGAAACAAGTAGATAAAAAAGAATCTACTTCGTCGAAGGCAGAAGTGTACTCTGTCCCATCACATAAATAGCCTGAAAAACTCAGTATCGATTCCGCATGATTTTCCATCGGAGCTGGGCCGAAACCTCGCTCCAAGGCATTTCCTAAGATCGATCCATAAGGCCCCGCGCCCGTTGTTGGGACATAAAAATCTAAACCATTCTGCAGCAAATACGCCTGAAGCTCTCCCTGTGTCACTCCGGCATCAATATGAACAATCCCCAGCTCTTCATCAAAACTGTGAATGGTTTTAAAATGCCTTAAACTAATAATATCGGTCGAATTGTAAACAGGTAGAAACCCCCCATATCCCCAATTTCTTCCGCCACTAACGACAGAGCAGGTGGTTTTACCAATGTAACTTTCTTTAATTAAGGACCTTAGCTCTTCTTTGGTTTTCGGACGATGAACAGAGCACCCCGTTCTAACAATTTCTGAAACTTTATCGTATACTATCTTGGTACTTTGATCGTAAAAACTGTCTGAGTTATCAAAGGAGCAATCTTTAATATTCATAAAGAAAGTCTACTTTACAACAGTACTGAATATCCGAAAAAAACTAGAGCCTAGACTCCAAAGTGTTGCAGTCTTGCCTCACTTAAGTTTGATCTTTGAATGCTTTTCTACCCAATAGGCTATTGATTGTGCGTCAACTGCACCCTCAAACTTTCTCCACAAATAGGAATTTAGCAATCGAACGACTCTAGAGTCTTGCAGGTGTACCCTTCGCCGCGCAGCTAATATTTCTAGACTTCGGTAAATAGCCTCATGACTTATAAGCATACTTTGAGTCTGTAAATCCATTTGACTCCAAGACTCACCGCCTATGAGCAAATAGAACTCTGTTTGCAAGGCTACCTGAATAAGCTCGCAGCCCGGAGGAATCCACTGTAACAGATCATCATCGAGGTTCTCAAATGCAACCCCATTGACAAATTGAATATGTTGAACCACCCAATTTAAATTTGATACTAGTAAAGATGCAAATTCAGGAAAGTCGGTGGCAAGATCTTTAAGATTCTCCAACACCATTTGAACAGGGTCCACTCCTGTCTGTTTTTTTATATGAATCTTCCAAACAATCGGCGCCTCGATGACCTCAGCTAAAATCATCTTGGGGTTCATCGATTCGCAAAGGTATGCATCGCCCCCATTTCCCCGGTCAAATCCAGCAAAGCATTTAAAAGAAACTACAATTACTAAAGCTAGCAATAAAATCTTCATTGCAACATCTCCTTTGTACTGCTTACGGAAAGATCAGTTATTTTATTTGAAATAGGATAGAGTTGTAGATTTAAATTCATGATTACATCTCCAGATTCACTTTCGAACTTGGCCTCAAATTGTCTTCGAAAGTTTCGAATCATTTCCTTCATCTCTCCTAATTGACGCGAATTAGCGGCAATAACTATAGACGAAAAATCTCTTTCGATAACGCCCAGTTCAGTTAATTTCTTCTTTGCTACACTTAGATTTGCCTGATGAAAACACTGTAAAGCCGCAGACTGAATGTCTTCGGTTGTTGAAAAATTCTTATGGATAAGAGTTGCTTTGTTATCTTTAAGACAAATTAGTCCATCTTTTTCCAAATTAGAAATAATTAGAGACGCTCTTTTCTTTGAAATATTCAACGCACGAGATAAGTTCACAGCATCGAAATCAAAGGCTTTCAAAGTTAACAAACAAAGAGCCGCTGCATACTCCCACTCTACAAGAATTCGGAAATACTGTTCTTCTTCTACTTGAAAACCGTTTCTCTCCTCAACTAAGCCCCATGGAATCCCTCTTTGCCTCAGGAGACTCAAAAAAAATGTTTTTTTCTCATCATCTTTAATTTTCAATCGATCGACAATCTGCCGTGCTCGAATCGGAGACAGTGATCTTTTGCCACGCAATATTGCAGAAAGAGATCCTGGATCTAGACCTAAATATTTTGAA
The DNA here is from genome assembly GCA_020435025.1 of Bdellovibrionales bacterium. Taxonomy (GTDB): domain Bacteria; phylum Bdellovibrionota; class Bdellovibrionia; order Bdellovibrionales; family UBA1609; genus JAGRAG01. The sequence goes on from JAGRAG010000319.1 coordinate 2,096, forward strand.
AATGAACGTAGCGAGTATCTACTGTTTACGTTTTTTTTCTTTTCGAACTCATTTTTAATAATCTGAATAAACTGTGGTTCTTGCATGCTCAAAATTAAATAATAGCTATGGATTCAAGATCAAGAAGCCAAGTGTCTAGAATTAAAAACTTCTAATCTTTGCCCCAACCAATAACACTCCAGATGCGCTCATATTGACTTTGAGCTTTCTCAAAGCCCCTAACATTAAGGTTCCAACCACAACGACGTAACAAAACGGCAACTAGAAGCAATATCGGATCGTTATCTATATTCCAAACATACTCCCCTACCGGCAACTTTCCCGTGCCTTTAATTCTAACTGAATTATCTAATGTCAGAATATGACAGCCGAAATGCTCAAACACTGGCAACAATTTGTCCCATCGTGACCTAACGTGATTTAAAGACCAATCGATTTCTTTTATAAAGCTATCTCCATGAGGAATCTGACTAGCTAAGGCTGCCGTAATCTCCAACATTCCTTCTGTCATGCTTAAATCGGCTTCAAAAGGTTCCAAAATCTCTGCTTTTTTATAATGAATTTGCCCTTCACCGATTTGAACCTGACCACCCAGATCTTCTAAAATATATGGAAAAAAAGAACTAGACTGAAGAGATTCTAACGGAAAATTAGTAATTGTCGCCTGTCCTTGTAAGACCGCTAAACTTCCAATCAGATAGGCAACTTGCATATCTGGCTCCAAATACAATTTAGAAAAATCCGCACTTTGATTTTTACGAATATCAAATTCATTTAATGTACGAGAACAGTTCCATCCTAACTTTTGAATAAAATGATAAGAAAGTTCAAATTCAATGCGATCTTGATGTCGAGGCGGCAGCGCCAAAGGAATATCTATGGCCAAATTCCATGTATTAAGCAACAGGGCTGACGCAATCATGCTGGAATGGCGCGAATGGAGAAACACTCCATCTCCGTGAAGAACCCAGTCAAAACCTTCAATCTCAAGGGCCTTCTTGGAAGGAAACAGAGTGGCGCGCCCTCCTAATTGCTTTAACACGATATCCGTATCTCGAAACAATGACGACTCTAAAAATCCCTCTGGTAAGCCCTCAATATAAAAGGTCGCCTTCTCGCGCAAACAGCGAAACAAGAGCATTAAAATATCATGAGGTTCTTTTGGGGCAACTATCCTTTCCCGGCCTTTGATTTTTTGAAGCTGTTTATAAAACTGTTGAGAGGAATGAGGAAACTCTTCAAGTTTTATCGAATCTGACGAACTAAAACTATGAGCCAATAAATACCGGTTACACAAAGAAGCTGCTAAAGGAACACGACCTATAAAGGAAAAATTCATCACTCCATCACCCATTCCTGACGACGGGCCTCTTTTACCAACTGCACTAAGGTGACATTTTTTAAAATAGGTCTTCCCGGTTTTTCCAAAAAGACATATCGAATCCCCTTACTTTGAATTCGCTTTTTATCTTTTAAAAGCAATCCCTCAAAAGACTTTACGGGGATAGAAGCATGTAGTTTACGGCTCTGTTCTTGATACTCTTGGAAAGGAAGAAGCTTAAGTAAAGACTCCTGATAGTCCTCAGGAGAAAGACACTGTTTTTCTAAACTCCATAAAAGCACAAAGTGAATTCCTAATCCTACAGCTATACCATGAGGGATTTTGTAGTAAGTCTCTAGTGCATGACCAATGGTATGGCCTAAATTTAAAACAGAGCGCTCTCCTGTTTCTTCATAAGGATCTTTCCTTACTATCTGATACTTTGCCTTTACAGCAAGCGGAAGAAGTTTCCACATGGACTCTTTTAGCTCTCCGTCCTCAGGATGGAGCTGATCGAACAATTTTCCTCCCATCAACAAAGACATCTTTAAAAGCTCTCCATAACCAGACAAAAGCTGCTCGTTGGACAGTTCCAACAAGGGTTTCCGAGGAATGATCACTACCGAGGCAGGATGAAAAGCTCCAATCTGGTTCTTTATTCCCCCCACATTTAAAGCTGCTTTTCCCCCGTGCGCGGAATCGATCGCCGCAAGCCAGGTTGTTGGCAATTGCACCCAACGAAGTCCTCGTTTGAAAACAGAGGCAATAAATCCTGCAAAATCACCGACAGAACCTCCTCCTGCAACAACAATAGCAACTTCCTTTGGAGGAAGGTGACCCATTAGATCCATAATATTTTTCACGTGCAGGGGAAATCGATTGAGCTCCTTTAAGGTTTCTCCTGCTTGTACTTCATACTGAAACTCGAATGAGTTTTTCCAGTGCTCAAATCCGTCTGTCTTAGACAAAACTCGATCGTATATTAGTACAAAATAATTGATCCCCAAAAGAGCTTCATGTTTTTTCAAAAAGTTCAAACTGGGATATTGTTCGCAATACTTAACATCAGATACAAATCGAGTTCGAAAGTTCTTAACCATCATCTGCCCTTCAGTTTTGGATCTAAGGCATCTCTAAGGCCGTCTCCCAGAATATTAAACGACAAAACGACCAATAGAATACACAGACCCGGCAACATCACGAGCCATGGCGAACTTTCAATATAGGCTCTGCTATCAGAAAGCATCGCTCCCCATTCCGGAGTGGGTGCCTGGGCCCCCATTCCTAAAAACCCAAGAGCTGCGACATTTAAAATGCCGTCACTAAAACCCAAAGTAGACTGAACGATAATCGGCGCCATACAGTTTGGTAAAATTTGGAAGAGCGAAATTCGCCAAGAACTTGCTCCTAAACAGATAGAGGCATCTACGTAGGTTTTGGCTTTTTCTGTTAACACAGCCGCTCGAACCACTCTTATAAAACCCGGTAAAGCGACTATACTTACCGCTATTATCCCATTCATGAGCCCAGGACCCAAGATCGCTACAACAACGATAGCAAGTAAAATGCTGGGAAGAGACATCAAAACGTCCACTCCTCGCATAATCACTTGATCCGTCCATCCTCCAAGATACCCGGCTGCAAGACCTAACGCCGTTCCCACTATCATCGATAGGATCACCACAAGTGCTCCTACTCCTAACGAAACACGCGCACCATAAATCAATCGACTTAAACTGTCTCTTCCTAAATCGTCGGTACCTAAAAGATGACTCTGATGGGCGTCATCTGCCCAAAACGGAGGAAGATTTAGACTCTCCGAGAAAACCTCCTCGGGACTGTGTGGAGCCAGCCACTGTGCTCCCAAAGCCACGCTCACGAAAAGTACAAGCAGGATCAATCCCATCAATGCACCTTTACTATGAATTAAACGTTTTATGACCTGCAAAGACTACTTCCTTAATGTCGGGTTCACCCAAAAATAAAGACTATCTACTAAAATATTAACAAGTATAATAGTTAACGAAACCAACAAAACGCCCCCTTGAATGACAGGATAGTCACGAGCATTTACCGCTTGTACGATCCATCGTCCAATTCCTGGCCAAGAAAAAATTGTTTCCGTCAATATGGCACCGGTAAGTAAGGCTCCCAACATTAAACCAATCACTGTTATGATCGGAGTTAGTGCGTTTTTTAGCGCATGTTTGAATATCAGCGACTTAACCCCAAGCCCTTTCGCTTTCGCAGTACGTATGTAATCTTCCTTTAACACTTCCAATAAACTAGAACGGGTCATCCTAGCAATGGCCGCCAGTGGAATGGTCCCTAATGCTAATGCTGGAAGAGTTAAGTGCTTAACAGCATCCCAAAAGGCCGGCCAACGTTCTTCACTAAAAAGTGAATCAATCAGCAAGAAACCCGTTTTTTCCGGAATGTCATACATCACACTCATCCGACCTGAAACAGGCAGCCATCCCAACAAGACGGAAAAAAACAAAATAAGTAAAAGACCCCACCAAAAAATTGGCATTGAGTACCCAACGAGAGAGACTCCCATTAACGAGTAATCTAAGAAGCTTCGTCGAAATACAGCGGCCAACACACCCAAGATAATCCCCAAAGCAGAAGACCATACTAAAGCCACGAGCCCTAATTCCACAGTGGCCGGAAAGCGAGCTGTAAATTCATCTAATACAGCATTATGGGACAAAATCGATTTGCCCAAATCCATTCGCAAAAGATTTCCCAAAAACTGAAAGTATTGAGAAATAAGCGGCCGATCCAGTCCATATATGGATTTGAGTTCCGCTATCATTTCTGGATCCCCTCCACGATCCCCTAACATCACCGTGATTGGGTCCCCAGGAATCCAGCGGATCATAAAAAACGCGAGGAGGGTCACTCCCAACAACGTAGGAACAGAAGCCGCAATCCTGTTTAATAGAAACTTCACTTGAAACTCAATCTCCTCAACAGATTCGCTTCGGCGAACCCAATAAATCCTTATTGTATATCTACTTCGTAAAACGACTCGGTTCCAAAAGGACTTGGCGTGTATCCCGTAACTTTCGAACTCATGGCCTTGTAAACCAAAGCATGGGCTACGGGCACCCAAGGAGCTTTTTCTTTAAAGACCTTTTGCGCTTTTAAATAAAATTTTGTTCGATGAATCACATCCGTTGTGACTTTGGCTCGACCCACGAGATGATCAAACTCCTTATTACACCAGCGTGCTAGATTGCTGCCAGAATTCACAGCCTGACAACCAAGCAACACATTTAAGAAATTATCTGGATCACCATTGTCACCCGTCCAACCCAATTCAATCATCTGATGCTCGCCTTTTCGCGATTTTTCTAGATAAGTGGCCCATTTGTATGTTTTCAAACTCACTTTAATTCCGATTTTTTTCAAATCCGCCTGCACAAGCTCACCCATCTTCTTACCATTTGGGTTATACGGACGAGAAATAGGAAGAGTCCACAGCTCTATTTCAAATCCATTGGGATAGCCGGCCTCTTTGAGAAGTTGTTTCGCCTTAGCGAGATCATAACTGTAGGGTTTTACATCTTGATTGTAAGACCACATAATAGGAGGAATTGGGTTTTTAGCCACAACGGCATTACCTAAATAAATGGCTTTGATGTAAGAATCTTTATTAAGTGCATGGTTGATGGCCTGTCTTACCTTCACATTATCCAGCGGCTTCTTTTCTACATTCAAAGCAATATAACCGACGTTTAAACCTTCTTGCTCCATAACCTTAATTTGTTTGTTTTTCTTCATTGCAGCAATATCCGTTGGAGCCGGCTCTGCAATAAAGTGACACTCACCCGTTCTTAATTTTTGATACCGAACCGTGGGGTCAACTGTAATAGAGTAAATAAGTTGGTCTAACTTTGGCTTTCCTAAAAAATACTTTTCGTTGGCGGAATATCGGATCAAGCTGTCTTTAACATATTTTTTAAATTGAAAAGGGCCGGTGCCGATAGGTTCATAATCAAATTTCTCTTTTTGACTGATTTTACTTAAATGAAGTCCATACTCAGCAGAAGTAATACTCGCAAAATCCATTCCTAAATTGGCCAAGAAAGGAGCTTCAGGTCGCGTCAGCTCAAAACGAACGGTTAGGTCATCGATCTTTTCCACTTTTTTAATGATCTTGTCCATGTCCATAGATCGAAAGTACTCATAGGCTCCGCCATTCACTTTGTGATAGGGATGTTTAGCATCTAACATTCGATTAAAGGTAAAAAGAACATCGTCTGCATTAAAGTCTCTTGTTGGAGTGAACCCAGCATTTGAATGAAACTTGACTCCCTTTCTTAAATGAAAAGTGAAAGACGTTCCTTGCTTGTTGACTTCCCATTTTGTCGCTAGAGACGGTACGACTTTGGTGGATCCATTTTCAAAATCAACAAGTCGATTGTAAATAGGACGAGAACTCGCATTGAATGTCGGCCCATCTGTTGCCAGCTGCGGATTAAAGATGGAGGGACTTCCTTCGGAGCAATAAACAAAGGTTTTCGTTGCTGCAAAAGTCATTTGTGCTGAAAGCCCAACAGCTGCTAACAAGATCCACCATTTTTTCATAACTTTCCCCCATATGTTCTCAAAGTTATCTTAATATGAAAAGACAGCATAGCCTTGTCCATAGAGCTTTTCCAACTGAAATCACAGGGTTTTTCGCGGTCAATCACTGTCAATTTTTTGGACACCTTCCAAAGTTTTCAATCGCTCTTGTCTTTCTCTTTTTA
>JAGRAG010000320.1 GCA_020435025.1 Bdellovibrionales bacterium
AATACACTTTCCCCATTGGACTTAGTTAAAACAAAAATAAAAACTCCAGAATGAGCCCCTTGATAGACAACAGGATTGGAATGAGGAATTCCCAACGGCTCAGAACCCTGAAACAGCACTTCGGGTTTTAGTTTTCCTTTTGAGTTTAAAACATATCTTACAACATTCCATGAGCCATAAGAGTCGGTTTTTTTCTTCGCATATTTGTAAAGCCTAACAAATTCCTTTTTACTAAACCCATGACATCGTGGTTCTGACTTCTTTCTCAAGATGGAGCCTAATGGGGATTCCTTACGGACCACCCCCTCAAAGTCATTGCGCTTCCACTCTTCGATAGAAGCCATCTTCATTTGTAAAGACTGATACCTCCTAAAATGAACCAGATGCACTTCAAGAAACTCAACATCGCTTTCATATGATTTCTTCAATTTCTTTTTTAAAAAAGTAAAAGAATTTCGAAGACGAACTTCATCTCTATAGGCCGCCCAATAATCATTAGACGAGTGATTGACCTTAAAAAGGTCGTTATCTTCAATAGAATCTGAAGTCAGAATCTTATAGTAAGGATGGTCTTCTTCCAAAAAAACGAATTTTCTTCTCCTACGCCCAGAATAAAGGGTGTGTAAAGTTGAAGAGGTAGTTTTGGGAGCCACTCCTACACAGTCGCCCCTTTTATATTCTTCCTTATAAGACAATTTCTGAAAGATCGCTTCTGGTAATATAAGAGAGTCGTCAGAATTGGAATTGCGACTCGTTACGCCAATAGAATAAACCGCTCCATCGACAGAATAAACCGGCCACGTGCCGAAATCCAACGGATTCATCCAATAAGACGTTCTTGAACCGTCTTCTTGAAATTCCGGCAAATGAGTTGCCGGACTCCAGGTGGCGGCGTAGCCACCCGACCACTTCAAAAAGGCCCAGCTTTTGCCTTTTTCACTCAACGAAGTGACATTGGTCGCTCCCAAATCTAGATTCATAAATAAACACTCTGTGTAACCCGGTTCACTAAAAGAAAAATGAGAGCGAAAACCTTTAGGAAGAGTCCACGTTCGACCGTCTAACATCAAGACAGAACATCCATAGTTATTGAATTCAGACCTGTAGTAGCCATTTCCTGTCGCCAAAAGAATCTGATTATTATCTACAACCGTTAACCCAGTTCCATTGTTCCAAATCCCAGTACTGGTTCCGGAAAACTTTTCTTCAGCTTTTTTACTTGTAAAAAAAATCTGACTCTGTTTTGTCAATACCTTTCCTTGGCCCATAAGAGGAGTCTTTGCTACAAATCCAGATGCTCCAGGATGCTTTCCATAGTTGTCAGGCGTTGAGCACCCCCAAAGAAGATAGGACTTATCTTCGATTTCTAAGACCTTCACTGCAGTATTGCAAGACCAGTGACCGTTCTTAAAAATATCCCAAGACACATCAGCTTGTTTAACCAGACTCTCCCAGTCTTTTTTAAAATACTGAACAGAGTCTGCACCTAAAACATAGGAGTAGATTCCTTGAACCGTTTGCCAATACACTGTTGCCCTTTTAATGTCTAAAAATCCGTTAGAGCTAATATTGTAAAGTGAGGGGATCTCGTAAGAGACAAAAAGACGAAAAGAGTCCAAATCGTAAAGGTAAAGCTTTCGATCTCGGCCAATAAAAAGCATCACCGATTGCGGCCAGTGCTTGAGGCGTTGGTTCAACTCAGGATCCAAATCCTGTCGATTGACAATCAAAGGCATTTTATCTATCGCCCGTTTTAACTCCTCTGACGACTCCTGAGGAAGGAAAGTAAATTTTTTGTTATTTGTAAAAAACCGGGAGACACCCGAAAAAGAGTTTCCCAAGTCCACTCCTATCTGAGTGACCGAGGCATCTCCTTTGACGAAACTTTCAGGACTCAAAGTTTTTTGATTGAAAAAGCTCGCCTTCCATATCACAGCGACAATGACACTTCCTATAACGAGCAAAGTTATATTTCGAATCATTGCGACCACGAACTATCGCACCGACAGTCCCAATTTTTTATGGAGCCCATGAATGATCTTATCTTGAATTACTGACAGGTCTTCTTCTCCCAACGTTTTCTTTGAATCAGAATAAAGCATGCGAAAGGCCATGGAACTGTAGCCTGTCTCCACACCTTTTCCCCGGTAAATATCAAAAACTTTTACAGAAACTAAAGTAGATCCAACTATTTTCTTAATTTCCTTTAAAATATCTATTACTGCTAAGGTATCTGGAACTACAAAAGCAATGTCACGTTCGACCGCTGGATATTTTGATATTTCCTGAAGCTTTGGCTTTCTCGGATAGCCATTCATCAGAGCCGCCACATCAAACTCTCCAAGAGCCACTTCATGTCGGATCTTATACTCTTTTCGAAGGGACGGATGCAGCGATCCGATAAATCCCACCGCTTTCCCTTGAAAATAAAGATGCGAAACTTGGCCGGGATGCACAAAGGAAGGTACATTTTCAGAAGTTACACTTCTCCACTGAAAGTTAGAAGCCCCCAAGCGAGCCATCATCCCTTCAACAGCCCCCTTCACATCAAACACCACAGGACGAGACTCAGATTGACTCCACAATTCCACTGCCTGTCCCCAGGCCATGAGCCCCACTCTCTGGTACTGGTTGTACTCCGTTTTCTCTCCACGCAAACTCCGTTGAAACACAAAACCCTCTTCAAAAAGACGACCAGACTCATTTCCATGTCGATAATTATGAATCAAATTTTTAAACAACGTCGCTAATAGCGAAACGCGCATGGAGTTTGTTTCATCACTTAAGGGATTTAATATCGATACGGCCTCTTTAACATCTCCGGTTAAGCCGGCTGAAGATAACGCTGTAGCTGAATCTCCAAGGAACTCTTTTTGAAACTCGGAACCTAGAAAATTATAATTCAGGGCCTGTAAGTAACCTTCCGCTTTCAAGGCTTCACATACGGTATGATGTTCAACAAAGGACCGATAATGATCTGTGGGTGCATGAACTAATTCAGGGAACGACTCTGGAATTTTATCGTAGCCATTAAGGCGCGCATACTCCTCAACCAAATCAACGTCACTTTCAATATCTGGCCTAAAAAAGGGAGGCTCAACCATAAAGACATCACCCTTCTGATTTAGCACCTTCATTTCAAGCCGTTCGAGCCACATTTTAAAATCGGATTCACTCGGCTCGTAACCTAAACGTTCTTGCAAATAGGTCATAGAAATTTCTATTTTAGGTAGAGCCACAGGATGAGGATAGTGATCTATATAGGTCTCACAGACCTCCCCTCCTGCGACTTGTTCAATGAGCTGACAAGCGCGATTCATGACCCGTACCACTGCTTCTGGGTCTGTTCCTCGTGCAAATCGAAATCCTGACTCCGTATCAATTTTAAATTTTCGCGCCGTTTTTCGAACTGCCTGAGTCGTAAAATGGGCTGCTTCCAAAAATATTGTTGAAGTTTTCTCTGTAACGCCTGAATTTAAGCCCCCAACGATCCCCGCTAAGGCGACAGGACGCTGTCCATCTCGGATCATTAACTCATGCCCCGTCAGTTTCAACTCCGTTCCATCTAAAGTAGTGAAAGTCTCCCCATTTTTGGACTGATCAATAATGATTTTTTTTCCGCCAATTTCGTTAGCGTCAAAAACGTGCAGAGGCTGTCCCGTTTCCAACATGACATAGTTTGTAATATCGACGATGTTGTTGATCGAATTCATTCCCACGGATTCGACAGCCTGTCGCAACCACTCTGGACTCGGACCTACTTTAACACCGGTAATTCCCCGCCCACAGTATCGAAGACATTGATCATTTGAAATCAACTCCACGATCGCTAAATTTTCCGTCTTTCCTTTTACTTTGGAGAACTCAACAACTGGTAGATTTAAAGGACGCCCTAAAACTGCAGAAACTTCTCGTGCCACACCGATATGACTTAAACAGTCCGGTCGATTGGGTGTGATACTAATATCGTAAACGACATCGTTGAGCATCGCATATTCTGTATAGGCCTTCCCGACAGGTGCCTCTTGCGGAAGAATGATAATCCCTTCGGAAGAATCAGCAAATCCCAATTCCGACAAAGAGCAGAGCATCCCATGGCTTTCAACACCGCGAATTTTTGATTTTTTAATAGAGAAATCTCCCGGTAAATTCGCTCCAGGAAGGGCTACGACAACGTGGTCTCCTTGCTTGTGGTTAGACGCTCCACAAATAATCTGTTGGCTCTCCTTGGCCCCAATGTCGACCATACACACCGACAATTTATCAGCATCCGGATGTTGACCCTTTTCAACGATCTTTCCCACGACAATGTTTTTAAAGGCCTCGGCTTGATTTTCAACACTTTCAACTTCTAGACCCACAGACGTCAGCAATCGATCCAACTCTTCTGGCTTATTAAAAAACTCGGCGACATCAACGTAATTACTTAACCACTTTAAAGAAATTCTCATGATTGAAACTGCTCCAAGAAACGACTGTCATTTTCTGAAAAGAGCCGAATATCGCTGACACCATATTTAATGATGGCCATCCGCTCTATACCAAATCCAAAAGCAAAACCTTGCCACTTTTTAGGGTCGATATTGCAGTTTTCAAAAACCTTCGGGTTCACGAGCCCACATCCACCAATTTCCACCCAACCGGAATGACCACACATTCGGCAGCCTTTTCCTTTACAGATAAAACAAGAGCAGTCCACTTCTGCAGAGGGTTCAGTAAATGGAAAAAAGCTAGGACGAAATCGTGTCTTTAATCCCTTTCCAAAAAAGGCTTCAACAAAATAAGAAATGGTGCCCTTAAGGTCGGCCATGGAAACTTTACGATCCACAAGCATTCCCTCTATTTGGTGAAAGTTAGGAGAATGAGAAATATCAGCATCACATCGAAAGACCGATCCAGGAGCTAAAATTCTTAACGGCAGATGTTCTCTTTCTAAAGCATGAATTTGAATGGGGCTAGTTTGCGTTCGCAACACATGATCTTCATCAATGTAAAAAGTATCTTGCATGTCACGCGCCGGATGATCGGCAGGAATGTTTAAAGCCTCAAAATTGTATCGATCCTTTTCGATCAATGGACCGGAGCGGACCGAATAGCCAATTCGCGCCAAGATATCAACAATCTCTTTAGAAACAATGTCGACAGGATGGCGACTGCCCACTCGAGCTCCAACACCTGGCAAAGAAAGATCGAGCTGTTCTTTTGCCAACTGGGAAGCCATTTCCTGTTCATTCAAAAGGGCTTCTTTTTTTTGATACACGGCCTCTACCTGGGACTTAGCTTCATTGACAAGCTTGCCAAAAGCTGGACGCTCTTCTTTGGGAAGCTTTCCCATTTCCCGCATTAACAACGACAAAGCGCCCTGCTTACCCAAAAACTTCACTTTTTGATCATAGAGTTCTTGGCTGGTTTTTGAGTTCTCAATGGCCGCTTCTGCTTCAATTTGAATGGATTTTATCTTCTCTTTGGACATGAGGCATTATTGGCTGATTTCCCATGAATGTTCAAGGTTTAGGATGCGGCAAAAGGATTTAGGGTCACATGGCGTCAGATAGAGTTTTTTCGAAAATTACGAAATCACCGGCAGGCACCCAGCAGATCCAATAGACGGCTTCATGCTCAAACAGTCCTCGCTCGGCGGAGCGGCCATAAATGTCCGCACCGAGGCTGCGGAACTGCGCGTGAAGCCGTCTATTGGACCTGCCGGGTGCTCTCAACGATGGCATTTGCTTCTCAGTGATCAGAAAATGACTTTGTTTTAGGGGGCTGTTAGTATGGGTGTTTAGAGGATTTTAAAAAAAGGTGTTTGATGAGTGTTATAGAGAGTTCTAGGAATTCGCACTTCAAAATTTGGCTATCGTTGCTGGAAGGTAAGGGTCTTAAAAAGCATCGTCAATTTCTTCTTATGGGAAGAAAGCTTGTTCCTGAGTTTCTTAAAGAGAGAGCTGAGCTTTTCACTCACTGCCTTTATAGTAACAAGAATGAAAATTTGCTGCCTCTGCTTCCCGAATCTGTCACAGCCCAAGAACTCTCGCCAGCGCTTTTTAAAGAGTTAGATCTTTTTGCAACAAACTTCCCTTTACTTGTCGGCAAGATCCCTGAAATCCCTGTTGCCGACTTGCAATCTTCGCCTCGGGGAATAGAAGCTCTGTCGGCTCTGGGAAATCCTGCCAATCAGGGTGCTTTTTTAAGAAGTTGTGAGGCCTTTGGAGTTACAAAGGTCATTCTACTTGAAGAGGCTTGCTCTCCCTTTCACCCAAAGGCACTGAGAGCTTCCAGTGGTTCAAGTTTACGGCTTGATTTTGTTAGGGGGCCATCCGTTGCTGAAGTCCACTCTCCATCGTTGGTCGCTTTAGATCTAAAAGGACAAGCTTTGCCTCAGTTTTCCTGGCCGAAAGATGTTCGACTTCTTTTAGGAGAAGAAGGCCCTGGAGTCCCCAAAACCTCCCCCATAGAAAAGATCACTATTCCCATGATGAACTCTATCGAGTCACTCAACGCCGTCGCCGCCGCCAGCATCGCACTTTACTCTTACCGCAGCCAACACCCTCTTTCAAAATAACAGCACCCTTTCATTGCGGAAGAGTGCCGTTTAAAATTAATTAAGACCGGAGATCACGCCCTCGTCGGAAATATCCATTTTTAATGCAGCAGGAATACGAGGAAGCCCTGGCATTCGTAAGATATCTCCGGCTAAAGGAACAACAAAGCCCGCTCCTGAGGCAATTTCAATGTCACGAATGACGACCTCGAAATTTCCTGGGGCTCCTAAAAGTAGGGGATTATCTGAAAAGGACACCGGAGTTTTGGCGATGCACACAGGCAATCCGTTTAAACCCATCTCTGAGATCTTTCGTAATTTCTTTTGCGCAGGCAACTGAAACTGAACAGCGCGGGCTCCATAAATTTGTCGAGCCACTGTTTCAATTTTCTCTTTCACAGAAGCCTTCCAAGAGTAGGTGGGCTTCAGGTCCCCATTTTGCTCGGAAAGCTGGGCCACATGATGGGCTAAGTCCTCAGCCCCTTCACCACCTTTTAACCACACCTCACAACAGTGGGCGGTGACGCCTTCTTGCGAGCAAAGACTTTTAACCAATTCAATCTCCTCATCAGTGTCGTCGGGAAAGAGGTTCAGAGCGACGACACAAGGTCTTCCAAAGGATTTCACATTACTGATATGTTTTTGCAAATTGGCAAATCCTCTTTGTAGGGCATCTAAAGGGTGAAGATCGTCTTCTTTCCCGTGTGACCTCAGTGCTTTAATTGTTGCCACAATGACAATCACCCGAGGCTTTAAGTTTCCTGTCTGACATTTGATATTAATAAATTTTTCAGCACCAAGATCGGCCCCGAAACCAGCTTCTGTTACAGCGAAATCTGCCAGACTCAGCGCCATTTTTGTTGCTAAAAGACTGCTGGTTCCCTGGGCGATATTGGCAAAAGGACCCCCATGAATCAATGCCGGGTTTCCGGCTGTGGTCTGCACCAAATTGGGTTTGATGGCATCTT
>JAGRAG010000321.1 GCA_020435025.1 Bdellovibrionales bacterium
ATTGCTTAGTGGGCACACCGTCAAGCTCTGGAATCCAAGATTTAATATAATGGCCTTCGGGATCAAACTTTTGACTTTGCAACCACGGGTTAAAAACCCGAAAATAGGGTTGGGCATCACAACCCGTAGACGCCGCCCACTGCCAACCTCCATTATTTGCCGATAAATCAAAATCTAAAAGTCGTTCGGCAAAATATCTTTCACCCCATTGCCAATTGATCAACAGATCTTTTACTAAAAAGCTGGCCACAATCATTCGACATCGATTGGGCATCATTCCGTTTGCATTCAAATTACGCATAGCTGCGTCCACAATCGGAAAGCCGGTTCTTCCTTCACACCAAGCATGAAAGTGGGATTTTTTGCCGGGCCATTGAATCTTTGAATAATCGTGAAGAAACGCTGATGTCTCAACATAAGAAAACTCACTCAAAATCATCTGATAAAACTCTCGCCAAATGAGCTCGGAAAGCCACATCTGGGAACCTGAACTTCTTTTTTCTAAAGCCATTTTTACGACCTGACGGATAGAAACCACTCCAAAACGCAAATAAACGGAAAGCAAAGACGTTCCTTGTTGACAGGGGAAATCTCGAGTTTGATGATAGCGGTCTATCTTTTTTAAAAAACTGGATAGCATAACGTCGGCCCCATCTCGGCCTGCTGGAAGGGGTAACTTAGCTGGAATAAATCCAATGTCTGAAATGTCACGCACAATAGGAAGTTCATTTAATTCGAAAAGAGGAATAAACTTTGTGAATTTTACTGGATAAGGTTTCACACAATCTCGATGAAAATTCTTTAGCCATGCTTTCTTATAAGGAGTAAAAACTCTGTAAGGTGAGCCATCATTTTTTAAGACATCCTTTCCCGAAAATATCACCTGATCTTTCATGGATAAAAATGAAATCCCTTTTTTATTTAGTGCCGCAGAAACGGCCTGATCTCTTTTGATAGCTAAAGTTTCATAATCCTCATTAGCAAATACAGCTTCCACGCCTAACTCTTCAGCCACTCTTGGGATCCATTCTTTGGGATCTCCGTAAAGTAAAATCAGGCGACTTCCCTTATTACGAAGCTCTTTATCCAGTTGAATTAGAGTTTCAAAGATAAAATTGACTCTTAGATCAGACTTATCAGCTAGCTTTCCTAAAATGGTCGTATCAAACACAAAAACTATTGCCACTTCTTCGGAATGGTCTATCGCCTGGCTAAGCGAATGATGATCATTCATTCTTAAATCTCTACGAATCCAACACAGACTTCTTTTATACCTTTTCATACTTTCCTACAACAAATGATCCAACTTCAGTTTTTCAGGATAGGGAGACAAAAACTTTTGGTTTTTTATATACTGATTCTTTTCAGATTTATTTATTAAAGACCTCAATAAAGTTAAAATAGCGATATATGGCAGATCTCCTCTTCTAAACTCATCTAGTTTTTCTCCAAAATAATTTTTTTCTTTTGATCCCACTTCTTTTTTTATATGTCCATACATATGTTGCAAGGAGTTGGTTCGACTTTTCTTTGTTGGCATTTGCGCTAAGGTCGCAAACAAAACTCTCTCATATTCTTGAAAAATCTCCGCAACCGGCAAACCTTTTAAGTTCGCAGCTATATTCCCCAACTTTCTCATACCCAATTCGTTATGCGCCAAAAGCACATACTTATATTCCTGATGAAAATGTTGAAGATTTGAAACTTTTGCTGGTAATTGATGAAAGTGGAAATGGGCAAATACTCTCGTTACAAAATGCTCCCGAAACAAAGGATTACATAGATGCCCTTCTTCAACCAATGGCAGATACTTTTTTTCTCTTGCAAGAGTTTTAGCGAAGA
This sequence comes from Bdellovibrionales bacterium, assembly GCA_020435025.1. GTDB lineage: Bacteria > Bdellovibrionota > Bdellovibrionia > Bdellovibrionales > UBA1609 > JAGRAG01. The sequence continues at coordinate 1,843 of JAGRAG010000321.1, forward strand.
TACCTATCCCTTCTTTACGTGGGGGACCTTTATCGTAATGAATCTTAACTCGTTCAAGACCGCAAGACGGGGAGTTTTTCTTCAAAATAAATCCACTTAAATTTGAGGGCATTGAGGCCACTAAGGATTGCGCCGAGAGTCTCGCCGCTTCAGTTAAATCTATTTTCGTCTTTATGCTGACTAATCGCAAACCACCAGAGGTCTCCTCAAAATGGATAGGCTCTCTTGGAGTTCCTAACCCCATCGTCACTTCCGGGCAAAAAGGTTCCCAAATTACATACGACCCTAGCTCGGATACAATCCAGTTGTTTTTTTTGTGGCCACCATCGTACCTGACCGAGTTTCCCAGTAAACACGAGCTGATACCAACAATCGGTTTCATTTTCATTCCACCCTCATTTCTCAGCTAAAATGTCCAAATTAGTTATCAAGGTTATTTAATCCTTATTTGCATCATGATTTACAAACTTTTATCATTAATGTCCCTCCAAGGGCAATGTTTGATGGAGCAAACATATTTGTTATGAAAAATTTAATTTACGTATAGATCTGTGAAAAATAAGAACATTTACGTGGAGATGATGACGAAAAGATTTCTATACGACCTTATGAATGAAATGAACATTTGGCAGTTTTAGAATGACAAAAAGGTCGCATTTTTTTATGGGATTGAGATAATATGACTTCATTGTTTAAGGACACACTTTTAATAGTAATGACAGTAGGAAGTTTTATGAATTTAGCCAAACCAACTTCTCCAAATCTGGTTGAACCGTGTAATAGTTCACCTAACTGCGTTTCATCAAGGGATACTAGAGAAAGCTTCATGATTGCGCCGCTGTCTGGAGATCCCTCTCCGACAGAAAAGTTCCAAAGACTTTTCGAGCTCACTCGAAATCTAAAGAGGTCGCACGTTGAGTCAAAAACAGAGACCAGTTTCCATATTACAATTAAGAGCAAAATTTTTGGTTTTGTGGACGATATTTTTGTAGAAATTGACATCAAAGAGAAACTTATTCACATGCGATCTTCATCTCGCTCAGGGTATTATGATTTTGGAGTCAATCGCAAAAGGCTCCTTTCTCTTATCAGTCAACTTCGATCTCAATTAGGAGAGCAATAAAGATCATGGCAAAAAAAATTTTAGTGACCGGTGCGACTGGTCTTATTGGTCAGAAATTGTGTCAATCTTTGTTACAAAAAGATTTCAAGCTTGTTGTCGTCGGCCGCAAACCTAAGTCCGAAGCACTTACGGCCTTTCCCTTTCCATGTGAATACTACTCTTGGGACGATATAAAAAAGGGTGTAGAAATAGGTCCTGTTGAGAGTATTGTTCATTTAGCTGGCGAATCCATAGCTGAAGGCAGGTGGACCGATGAAAAAAAGAAACGCATTTTGAAGTCGCGAGTCGATACGACATCTCAATTAGTCACTGCCCTGCAAGAACAACGCCTCTTTACTCAAAGCTTTATATCGACGTCTGCAATTGGAATATATGGAAATCGCGATGACGAAGGACTTACCGAAGAGTCCGAAGCAGGTTCTGATTTTTTAGCAAAGGTCTGTCAGCAGTGGGAAACTCCTCTTCTCAACCTATCTAACACTTCCATCCGAGTCGTTATTTTAAGGTTCGGCATTGTCCTTTCGGCCGATGGCGGCGCACTCAAGGAAATGGAACTCCCTTTCGTGCTTGGCTTGGGAGGATCACTTGGAAGCGGCCAACAATGGATGAGTTGGATTCATATTGATGATCTCGTCCGGCTAATCATTTTTGGTATTCAGCAAAGCTCTCTGCGCGGTCCTGTAAATGCCGTCGCTCCCAACCCCGTTCAAAATGAACACTTCACCAAGGTTCTCGTTCAAGCCTTAAATACCTCTCAGTTTCTTCCCACACCAGGGTTTGTCATTAAATCCCTTCTTGGTGAAAAATCACAGATTGCTCTTTTTAGCCAGAAGGTTTCTTGCCAAAAAGCTCTCGTCGCCGGATTTCATTTTCGATTTGAAAACCTCGAGCTCGCTCTGAATGAACTCTTTCACTGGAGGAAAAATCGATTTCACTTAAGATTCAATAATTGCCTCTGGGTTCCTAAAAAGAAAGAAGAGCTGTTTCCATTTTTTTCCGATCCTTACAACTTAGAAAAAATCACTCCACCCCTTCTTAAGTTCAAAGTTATTGGCACCTCAAATTCTAAGATTACAGAAAATACCATCATCGATTACCGTCTGAAAATTCATGGCTTTCCAATGAAATGGAGAACCATCATTACTCGTTGGATTCCCCCATCCGCATTTACTGACTACCAACAAATCGGCCCCTATTCTCTCTGGGCTCACGAACACGAATTTAAAGATTGTCAAAATGGGACTTTGATGGAGGACCATGTCGTCTACAAACTTCCTATTGGCCCCATAGGAAGACTCATCGTTCATCCCTTCGTGCTAAAAGACATCAATGCGATTTTCGAGTTTCGAAACAAAACCATAGCGAAAATTTTTGCCGGAAGAACTACAACTCAAGACTAAATATTTTTTCTTGAAACTCTTTAATCAACCTCAGAGAAAATAGATCCTCGGGGATCACCCCCATAACAGACCCCAAAGAAATACCTTTGTTAACCAAGCAAATTGGTAAAACAATTAAATTTAAAGGCTGCTTAGAAATTAGCTTTTTAGATTTAACAAAAAAATAGTTGGGCACGAATCCTAAATTTTCCTTGTCAACCAGCACTTGACTAGAGGTGTGCTCCGAATCCACAAACAATTCTGTAATCGAGCGCCCCACCATATTACTACCGTTAGCTTCGTATAATTGTCGCAATACATCATTAACGTGAACGATTCTGCCCACGGAATCACGAACAATACTTGCCAGGTGAAGGTTATTAATAGTTTTAGCGTTGTTTCTAACAAACTCTTCTACATTTGTATTTGAAAGCTGTAGCCGACGGAATCCCGTCAGGACCTCTGAGGAGACTTCTAAAGTCTGTGAAAGCTTTTTAATCGTTGAAAGAGTTACATTTTTCTTACCAGCTTCAATATCCTGGTAATAGCGATAATTAATTCCGGCCTTTTCTGACACATCAATTTGTCTAAGATCCTTTACATTCCTAAGCCAAGTTAAATTGTATGAAATAGCTTTTCTTAACATTTTTGGCTTCTATGCGATATATCTGATGAATCAAAATGGATTTACTAAACACTTTATTTATGCGTTTGGTTCTATTGATGTTCAATACTGAAAATACGGAATTTACTGCTTTTTTGATTTTTTTTTAAATATTACGTGAATTTAACAGCGTCTTAGCAAGTTAATCCCTATACGAAAGACCCATACACATTTCTGCCCACTTGCTTTCTTAATGAAATCTTAACTTTAGTTCCTCAGTGAATATATCCAGCTGACCGTTTGAGGCGAGACTCCGCTCCCTCCGATTATCTTAATGAACTTGCGACACAACTTTTCATTGCTTCCAATTGCCTTAAGTAGATAGGTGAGTCATCAATTTAAGGGTGCGGTTTATAACAGTCACATGTTACATTAACCCTAAAATAGATTGTGATCCTGAAAAAAGAAGATCGACAATCTACAAATAAATTAAAATGGAAACTTATCTCAATTATGTCGTCCTCTATAGATCCGCAAATTCAAGCTAAAATCTCAATGCTCTATGAACGTTCTTTCCAGGTTCAACAAGATCAGCCGATCAGTGAAATTGCCACTAAAAATGGACACCTCACTCCTCAAGATTTGCGAAAACATTTTCTCGCGATTTCACCAGAACAGGGGCAGTATATTTATGAGTTATTGCTGCGCCAAGGATGTAAGTACGTAGTGGAGTTTGGAACTTCGTTTGGTATTTCGACTCTGTACATTTTAGCAGCAATGAAAGTCAATAAAGGCTTTGTTGTCACCAGCGAGCTCTTAGAGGAAAAGGCCCGCGTTGCTCAAAAAAACTTTAACGAATTGAATTTACAAAATCTCGTCGACTTACGGATGGGTGATGCCACAATAACCTTAAAGGAAAATATAAAGCCCATTGATTTTCTTCTGTTAGATGGCTGGAAAGACCTCTATCTCCCCGTACTCCAGATGCTTTTACCCAAGCTCCATAAAGGCTCTCTGGTTTATTTTGACAATGCCGACATGCAAGGGGTGAAACCCGCATTAGATTTTGTGGCCTATAGTAATAAATTTGTCTCTAAAACTCTTCACTCCGGAAAAGCTGTGATCGCAGAAATGATTGCCTAGCAGATGACTCACGTTAAATGAATATTATTTGTTTATTTGAAAATACTCTCTATGCATCAATTCCTCAGGCTCGTAAATCGTTTCCGCTCGACCGATAATTTGGTGGTCAATGGGGATAATTTTTCTATGATCCTTGTTTTCATACTCAAACCTTTCTAAAACATATCTCAGAGCATTGAGCCTGGCTCGTTTCTTATCATCGGAACGAACAACAATCCACGGACTTTGAGATTTATCCGTATGATAGAACATAGATTCTTTTGCTTCCGTGTACTCATCCCATCGACCCAAAGAAGCTACATCCATCGGGCTTAATTTCCACTGCTTTAAGGGATCATTTGTTCTAGAAATAAATCGCCGCAGTTGCTCCACACGACTGACTGAAAACCAAAACTTAATAAGAGTCACCCCACTATTGATAAGCATGCGCTCAAACGAAGCCACCTGTTCAATAAATTCCAAGTACTCTTCCGGGCTACAAAACCCCATGACTTTTTCTACCCCAGCTCTATTATACCAAGACCGATCAAAAAAAACGATCTCTCCGTGAGTGGGAAGATGCTGTATATATCTTTGAAAGTACCACTGCCCTTTTTCCCTCTCAGTCGGTTTTTCCAAAGCGACAACTCGCGCCCCTCGCGGATTTAAGTGTTCATTAAACCGTTTGATCGTACCGCCTTTTCCAGCTGCATCCCGTCCCTCAAACAACATCACGACTCGGTGACCAGATTTTTTAATCCAATTGTGCATTTTGGCCAACTCTACTTGTAAGGCAACTTTTCGCTCTTCATATAGTTTTCGACGCATTTTCGTTTTATAAGGATAATGAGCGTTCACCATGAAACCCTCCTTAGCACTTCTTACTTGCGTCAGTACAGGAATAGGGATGTTATACTTTTTAGAAACCTCATCTAATGAGCCCTCAGCGATCTCCCTAAGCTGCTCTAGTAATTTAATATTCTCGTCCATAGTCATTTGGCCTCTCTCTCACTCCATCTGATTCACTGATACGGAGCCTTCTTTGGTCATACTATCTGGATAACATTGAGAAAATCGAAAATTTTGACTCAGGACATTATGTCTCGTAACTCCATATAAGCAGATCGGATTTGCTTTGAAGATAACTTTAAAGATCTATATAGATTCCATGAGGTGTTTATGATTAATTACGAAGTTTATAAAATCATTCATTTGCTGGGCCTATTTATGGTGTTTGGCGCTCTCGGCGGATTGCTGATGCACTTAAAACAAGGTGGTTCTAAAGAATCATTTTCTGGAAAGAAGTTCTTTTCCATCGTTCATGGCATTGGGCTTACTTTAGCAATTTTAGGTGGATTTGGGCTCTTAGCAAGGCTAAAAATAAGCGCATCAGAGGGTTGGGTTTTACTAAAAATCGCTTTCTGGGTCCTTTTGGCTGTTTTCTCTTTGTTGGCCTATCGAGCCCCTCGTATGGTCACACTTTTTTGGGGCGTTTTGTTTTTCATTGGTGGAACCGCAGTATATTTAGTCCAATATAAGCCTTTTTAAAAACAGTTCCATAATTCATGGAGCGCACATTTTCATAGCGGCGCTCCTATTCTCTGCTTTTTTCGATATCTCATGTTCAGCATTTCAACAATCAAGGAAAAAGCCATTGCAAAGTAAATATATCCCTTTTCAATATGCTGTCCCATTCCTTCAGCCACAAGCATCACTCCAATTAATAGTAAAAAAGACAGAGCTAGTATCTTAATCGTTGGATTCCTATCAACAAAATCACCTATCATTTTCGCAGAAAAAAGCATCACCACCATTGCAATAACCATAGCTAAAATCATAATCGGAATATGCTCTGCCATTCCAACAGCAGTAATAACGGAGTCTAGTGAAAATACAATATCCAAAAGCACGATCTGCAACAGCAAAAATTTAGATGCTGCGCCAGTTAGCTGTTGAATATTTTCCTCGGGAGACCCCTCAACTTTGTGATGAATCTCAAATGTAGACTTCGCAATAAGAAAAAGTCCTCCACCCAACAAAATCAAGTCCCTACCTGAAAACGAAAAAGAAAACAGAGAAACAATAGGTTCTTTTAAAGACATCACCCAAGTGATCGAAAAAAGAAGAATGAGTCTCATAAAAAGAGCTAAGAAAATTCCGATCTTTCTTGTCCGCTCGCGAATCTCAATAGGCGCTCTACTGACCACAATTGAGATAAAGACAATATTATCAATACCTAGGACCACTTCCATCGCGGTCAGAGTGATCAATGCCGTCAGTGCTTCAAAACTGAATAAATCCATGCGTCCTCCGAACAAACATCTTAACAATATTTTTAACTTTTTATTTAAAGTCTAGTGCAATTTTAAATTAAAGATTTAAAATGCAAGAAAAAAGCCCAACAAGAAAGAAGATCCATGTTCGACTTTAACATCCCTCTCATTCCGTTTGATCCCAACCCTTCTACAAGAGTTAGAACCTCAATTCGAATATCTAATACCTCAATCGCCTGTAGCTTCCAAATTCAGTCGTCCGCTTTTCTCGCAAAAGCGAGCAAGGCCTTAGCCACCTGGCAGGAGAACCTCTGGAGTTCTACCTGCTTTGAGTTATTTGTAGCTCATCCAAACCACTCTGATTACTTAGAGTGGAACCTGTCCTCCGAAGGTCATTACTCAGTCTATGGCTTTAGTGACATTAGAAAGCAAAGGATCCTAACCGAACAAGAAAAGCATCAGCTAACTCCTAAAGAGTTTTGTTCAATCATTGGAAATTCTTCTTTTCAGTTGCAATTTACTCTCAACAAAAAGTGTCTTTCTCAGTATTTTGAATCCTCACGGTGGAAAATAAAACCCACGTGTATTTTAAGAATCGGTGAAAATCTTACTTATTGGGCTCCGAATCATTCTGATAAACGCCCTAACTTCCATACTTTTGACAAAACTCCCATTTTCCTTTGAAACGATTCACCGATGGAACTCCGAAGATAGACAGGCCCACAAATATGTCTTATTTTCTTCGTTACTGACATCTGGCGCCGAACAAACTCAATTTCAAATTTTATTGGTGGTTATTAAGTTTTATGGTGGGTTTAACTTCACTTAATTTGTGTCACCCGGTCGGGGCTTCTCCCATAAATTGGAGTGTTGGGGCATTCAATCACACACTTTTAGATCACTTTCTTGCTTCGATTGATACCTATGCTGTTCCAAAATTCTTAAGTCTATCCCACTTTTCAATCACCTCTCCAGCTTTTCAGTGGCTCTTAGCCATTCTAGGGTTCGTTTTTATTTTTTTAGTTGCTTACAGGTATGGGGTTCTTTCTCAAAAAGGGGACGACCCCGCCCCCCCTTTGACTTTAGAACTTGATGATTTAATAAAAAATGTTCCTGGAATTATTTATCGATGTGATTGTAACGCCGATTGGACGATGAACTTTATTAGCCAAAGTATCGAGTCCATCACAGGTTATCCACCAAGTGATTTCATAAATGACCGCGTCCGTAGTTTCGGAAGCATCATTCACTCAGAAGATAAGACCTACGTTTTTAACTCTGTACTCTCTGCGATCGAAAATGGAGAAAGCTTCGAGATCAGTTACCGAGTCATTGCTAAAGATGGAAGCATTAAGCACGTTTTCGAGCGAGGCCAAAAAGTTGAGTTATCCGGTGGACTCGTTGAAAAACTGGACGGTTTCATCATCGATATGACGGAAAAAGTTGAATATGAACAGAGAATGCTGAATGAACGCTCCAAGTCTATCCAAGCCTCAAAGCTTGCCACACTAGGAGAAATGGCAGCTGGTGTTGCCCATGAGATAAATAACCCTCTTGCTGTAATCAGCGGCTCCGCAAATATTTTACCTCGACACATTCAGTTAGGTGAACTGAATCTCGCCTACGACCGTATTGAAAAAATCAACCGTTCGGTTCAAAGGATAGCAAAGATTATTAGCGGTCTTCAAAATTTTTCCAGAAGTTCCGAACACCAAAAGCGATCCCTTTGTAATCTAGAAGATATTATCACTGAATCTATAAGCATCGCTGAAATTGCTTTAAATCGACAAAAGGTAAAAATCACTACGGACCTCGACGTAAAAACCCCCATCTATTGCGATCCTTTAGAAATCGAGCAGGTCCTCGTTAATCTGATCAATAATGCAAAAGATGCTATGGAAGGGAAGCAAGATAGATGGCTGCACATCAAAGCTTACGAAGAGAATCAACAAATCCGAATTGAAGTCAGTGACTCCGGGGCAGGGGTCAGCTCAGAACATGTCCAAGAAATTTTCCATCCTTTTTTTACTACCAAGCCCTTAGGTAAAGGAACAGGCCTGGGGCTTAGTATTTCTCTGGGGATCATTAAATCCCACGGAGGAGAGCTCGTATACGTACCAGAAAGAGCGCATACAACTTTTCTCATTTCTTTTCAAAAAGTGCCCGATCATAAGGTGCCAACTTCTCTTTCGGGACGCAGCGCAGTCGCTTCGACCGCGCCGCGTCCCGAAAGAGAAGCTGGCACCCTTTGATAGCTGGCACCTTTTGCAA
>JAGRAG010000322.1 GCA_020435025.1 Bdellovibrionales bacterium
AGAGGTGCTGGTTAGAGAAATAAAAGTACGTCGATTCAATAAAACATCCCTTGGCTATAAAAAAAGGCTATCAGAAATTTTTCGTACACACACCCTTAAAAAAATCTCACTTTAGGATTAAGGGTGCTGTGGGTATCTCGTAATAAGTGATAAAAAGAGGAGTTGCGTAGGGCAGTTGAACTATTTACAGCTATTTAGAAAGACTCATTTTTATTGAGAACGCACAACATTTGATATATAGATCATTCGAAAATTATAAAACATTAATAAAGGGGCGTTTCGTGTTCAAGCTTATTGTGTTGGCCGGCATCGTGTTCGGGGCTCTAATGCCAGCTGAGGCATTAGAAGATAAAGAACTTGGCGAAAAACTGGCCTTGCAAGGTAAAGGGGTTCAAATCACCGCTTGCACCATCTGTCATGGAGCTAAAGGAGAGGGCCAAGCCGCCGCTGGATTTCCTTTTTTAGCGGGTCTTGGAGAGGACTATTTATATAATCAATTAGTTGCGTTCAAAACATTAAAACGTGTTAATGCCGTTATGCAGCCGATTGCAACAGCTTTAAGTAAAAAAGAGATGCGGGCTTTAGCTCGTTATTATTCTAGTTTAGATGGCCCTAAGTTGGGAGTTTTAAAGGATACAACAAATGAAGTAGGTCAGTGGCTGTTCGAACGAGGAAAGTGGTCGCAGTCGGTTCCTAGTTGTATGAGTTGTCATGGCAAAAGCGGTTCAGGAATTGGGGCCGCTATTCCCAGAATCACGGGACAAGGGCTCTTATATATAAAGACGCAGCTTCAGGCCTTCCATGGTCAACAACGGCAAGGTGAAGCTGATGGTATCATGTCGCATATTGCACAGAAGTTAACTGAGGAAGAAATAGATGCTGTAGCCCACTATGTCGCAGGTGTTACTTTGAAAACTGTGCGAAAGGAAGAAACGCCAAAAATAGATAGTGTTTATTTTCAACCTCAAAGTGAAAGTAATTTAAAGGATGATAAATTCTCTCAGATGGTACAAAAGGGAATAGACATTGTAATGGATACGCCAAAGCACGCTAGAGAATTTGTCAAAAACGATTTAACTTGTGCTAATTGTCACATTAACCGAGGACGAAACCCGTGGGCGATTCCTCTTTGGGCTTCTTTTGCAATGTATCCGGCCTATCGCGATAAAAATGATATGGTCAATTCAATGGCGGATCGGTTGCAGGGATGTTTTGTTTACAGTCACAATGGAAGTGCTCCTCCGGCAGACAGTGAGATCCTCAAAGCTCTTGAGGCCTATCAATATTGGTTAGGACAGGGAACCATCGTGGGTAAAGATTTAGAAGGGCGACGCGTTCGTGAGCTGAATCCCCCGAAAAAAACACGTAGTCTTGCGCGTGGAAAAAGAATCTATTTGAATCGATGTGCTATTTGTCATGGAAAAGATGGGTCCGGAATAAAAGGAGAGTCGAGAGATCACTTTCCGGCTCTTTGGGGTGATAACTCATTTAATTGGGGTGCGGGAATGCACAGATTGAACACGTCTGCAGGGTTTATTAAAGAAAATATGCCTCTTGGTAAAGCAGATTTAACAGAGCAGGAGGCTTGGGACGTTGCTTTGTATGTGAACTCCCATCAACGACCGGAAGACCCTAGATTTGAGGTTAGTAAAAAGGCAACAGCAAAGAAGTTTCATGATCATGACTGTCAGTACAACAAATAATCTAAAGTTTTTTATTTTAATGTGGATGGCGTGGGGCTTTGCTCTGAAAGCTTGGTCAGCTAATTGGATTGAACTTCAAGGAAGTGAGAACCCTGCAGTGGAAACAATACGACTCTATGGTTTTGTGCAACCTACGTGGATATCTTCTGCGTCAGGTGAGCTACCTGTAGGTCCTTTTGCTGGAAAAAAGCCGGTGTTTAATTCGGTGGGACCAGATTTTAAAAGCTCTTCGGGGTTTCAGTTAATGCGAGCGCGACTCGGAGCGAGAGGCTGGGTCCACGGAGCAAAAGGTCGAGCCAATTTTAACTTGCTTACCGAGTGGGGTGACAACGCAATCACTTCTAGTCATCATGGTCCGATTGTGGTTGATGCCAGCTTAACACTGCATAGAGATTCTGGCTGGAAAATAAGAATTGGACAATTTAAGTATCCAGGCTCCGAGGAAGGGATGCTGCCCATTTTTAAACATCCTTTTATTTCCTACACAAATGTGACTTCACAGCTATTATTGGAAAGATTTTTTGATGAGGTGGGGGCAACGGCTGGTTCGGAAAATGCCGCAAATGGACCTATTGGGGCTTTTCGGGATCAAGGCATTGAGGTCTTTTATAATTTTGAAAGAATGCGGAAAAAACATACCGCAGCCATCATGGTGGGTAATGGAAACGGTATCGGACGAGGTGACAACAACAATGACAAAGATCTGTACTTGTTTTGGGCGTCGGAGGGAAATCGTGGAGAGGATGCAAAGTGGAAGTGGAGCCTCTGGAGTCAATGGGGCCATAGATCTTTGTCACAGACTCATTATGAAAGGCGACGATCCGGTGTTGGTGTTTTCCTTGAGAAGGATCGATGGTTGACCGGATGGGAATGGATCTGGGGACGAGGAGTGATTTTCGATGGTACTGATGGAGGTGCTCGGCCTGGAGAAAGTGATGGTGTAGGCGGTGTGGCATCCAATAATGTGCTACCAGAAGAAGAGGCCCAAGGTGGGTATTTGAGTATTGGATACTCAATTGAACAAAATTGGCGTGGATTTTTCCGTTATGATATCTATGAAAGAGGGCTTTTGTTAGATAGTAACTTTAAGCGATTTCAGACATTGGCTTTAAGCTTGGAACATCTGTACTCTCAAAATGTCCGTTTAGTTTTGAACTATGAGTTTCGAAAAGCTGAGGCCCCTAGGTTGGCCAACACTCATGCGGCTAATCGAATTCTCTCAGAGATGAAGGATCGACTGTCTTTACAAAGTGTTGTTTACTTTTAGTAATGAAGTTATGTGTTTTTCGAAAATAGGTAATCCTTCGACTCGTGTAATTTTAAGGACCCGGAGTGAATTCTTAAGTGAGAATTATTGAACCCATGGCAATCTCCATGCAGCATTTGACAACAGCGGGGTCCAGGTCCAAAAGGAGCTATCAGGAATAGACGGGATTTTCCCATCATTGGCCAGTAAATGCTCTAGCTCTATTTCCAGTGTTTCATCCCCCTCAGGGAGTTCAGATATAATTTTTCGTAAGCGGACGATCGCTTGTTTGACTCCATTCGTTTCTTTTTGCAGAGGGTCCATCATCAAGTAATTTGTTACCACATATGTAAGATTTTGTTTGAGTTTTTCTAAATATATAGCCTCCAAAGGCGACTGGTGTTGAATTTCTTTTTCTGCCCAAGCCTTGATTTCAACTATCTTAGTGTCGTGTGCATAAAAAGATCGGATAGATTCTAGTTCATAACCAAACTCTGTTTTTGAAAGATGAATACCTTGGCAAGTGGTTCTGGTAGCTTCTTCGTGAAGGGAACTAAGGTGTACGACGCTTGTTCCTAATATGGTTTCTTGTTGAAGTGCTCCTTGGCAGACATACTGGCAACGGAAAGAAGCTTGCTTTGGATAAGGTGCGCTAAAGTCTACATCAATGTAGCGCTTTGAAGTTTCAATAGCCAAACAAGACCCTAAGGTTGCCGCTTGTGAAACATTCTCGAATAAGACGATAAATATAAAAAATAAGAAAAGGTACCTAAAATCTTTCATATTTTACACCCCCTATCGTGGAAGCTAGTCTCGATTCAAACAACAAGACAAGGTAAAAGTAAAAAGAGTGTATTTTGTAAATTTGCAAAGACTAGGTAATGTAATTTAGCCAATTAAGATAGTTTAAAGGTTTAAGCTGTTTTTCTTTGAGATGTGTAAAGTGGGAGCTTAACGACGAAAGTGGTATTTGCGGATTGGTTATCAATGAGTAGCTCTCCGCTGTAACTCTTTATAATTTTACTTGAGACACTTAATCCCAATCCGGTTCCCTCCCCAACTTTTTTGGTTGTGAAAAAGGGTAAGAAGATATTTTTTTGTACATCCTGCGGAATACCTGCTCCGGAGTCTGTGACCCTTATATAAGCGAAAGAGTCATCCTTCTCGACATCGACGCGAACCCAACGTTCTTCGAGTTGAGAAATGGCATGAACAGCGTTGTTGAGAAGGTTTGTGAGAACATGTCCAACCTCAACTCGATTGCAATTCGCATAGGCATCCTTGTCAAAGATGGATGTTTCGAAGATCACTTTTTCTGACTTCATCTTTTCAGTTACGATTCCGTAGACATCTTGCAAAATGATATTTAGCGACTGTGCATGAATCTCTCTTTCGGTGGTGTTTCGTGCAAGAACTCTAAGGCTTGTAGAAATTCCCGAAATGCGCTTTAGAGCATTTTCAAGTTTTTCTATGGCGGCGTAAAATGGTTGCTTACTTTCGTTATCTTTCAGCCTATCCGTTAATTTTTTTACTTTATTTACAAAGCCCGAGGCAATGGTTAGAGGGTTATTGATTTCGTGCCCAATATTCCCCGCCATTTCTCCAAGGCTGGCAAGCTTAGAAAGTTGATTGAGAGCTTCATCTCTTTCATGAGCAGACTCTTGTCGTTTTTTTTCCGTAGCATTAATTTTATCTACAAAATCATTCAGTGAGTTGATGGATATATCTAATTCATCATATGTATTTCTGCTTTTTCGAGTTGCAGGATGAAATTTCTTAAGTAAATCAGAAGAGCTAATTGCCTGTGATTGGAAATAATTGGCTAGGTCGTTCAGGTGTCGAGTGACATACTGACTAAAAACATAGAAAAGAAGAAATGAGACGATAAGTGTCTTAATTCCTTGAGTGATAAAGAAGATGATCATTCTTTCAAAAATAGACTGAAACAAAAATCGGTTGCTGATCGTTATTGTCAGTTGGCCAATAGGGTTAATAATGCTTTCTTTTTTGAGAAGATAAGATTTTTGGAAAGTAAAATAAGTATCTAACTCTTCTTTCTTTGAAGATGAAAAAACGACTTTTTGATTCTCGTCCGTAACTTCGGCACTTACCACGTCGCGCAATCTTAAAATGCCGTCTACATTATTTTTTATCTGTAAATCATCGATATCCCATATGGCCTGGGAAAGTGGCGTAATCGTAGTTTTCTCAATGTTTTGAATTAGGATATTTTGAGCTTGTTTTTCGTTTTGATAGTCAAAATAAAAATTTACGAAAGTCGATATTGTAGTAAACGCGGTGCTGATTAGCAGAACATAGATGACCAAGGTCTTATTGATAGAGCGAAATTTCATTTCGGAAAATTTCGTCTGGCTCATAAAAGGAGTTCCTGTAAATCCCTTTTAACCTTGTCCAGTTCAAAGGGTTTTCGTATAAGATCAGTAGCTCCCTTTTCGCGGAGGTCTGATTTTTCGTAACCATCAAACCCTGTCATAAGAATAACTACCGGACGAGGGTTGAAACTTTTAACTATTTCGTCTAACAGCTGAATGCCATCCATGTAAGGCATATTGATATCACTAAGCACCAAGTCTACTTTTGTTCTGCCGAGTATTTCGAGTGCCTCTTTTCCATTCAATGCGCAAGTCACATTGTAACCCCATTCGATGAGTTCCTCATGGAGAAATTCCAAGAGATCTGGTTCGTCGTCGACAAGTAAGATATGTTGAGCCAAATCCAATTCCTTCAATGTTAAGTCATGGTTAAGAACTTTTTCGGAATGATTCTGTATAATTATGAGCTAAAATTACCCTAAGAATACTTAAGGACTTAAGTTCAAAATTAAGTCCATCTTTACTTGTTGTCTATGTATATGAATTTCTCCCTGATATTATTGATTTATGAAAATAAGTATTTTTATTGGCGTATTGCTAGGGAGTTTGGCCTGTTTTGGAGCAGAAAAAACTAGACTGAAGATGGGGGTGGAAGAGATACCTTACCTTCCTTATTTTGAGTATGCGCAATCACAATATAATGGCTTTGCCAAAGATCTTCTCGATTCTTTTGCTAAGGACTCTGACTTAGAATGGGTGTACACGGGCTATCCCGTAAAGAGACTCTATAATAACTACTTAAAAAAAAACAGTTCATTAGATTTTAAGTTTCCAGATCATGAAAACTGGCAAGAAGAACTAAAAGAGGGGCATAAAATCTTCTACAGTCGGGGGGTTATCTCTTTCACAGATGGAGTTATGGTTCAGAAAAGAAACTTAGGCAAAGTGAAATTAAAAACATTAGGGATTGTCCGTGGATTTACTCCCTTCGATTTCCTTCCGCAAATCAGAAGCGGTCAAGTAAAGGTTATTGAAGCGAACCGAATTGAGGGCCTTCTCATACAAGCGGCCAAAGGAAGAGTCGATGGAGTTTATGTAAATATAGAAGTCGCAAAGTATTTGT
>JAGRAG010000323.1 GCA_020435025.1 Bdellovibrionales bacterium
AAAAAAAAAAAAAAAATCTTCAAAAAAAAAAAAAAAAAGCTTAAAAGAAAAAAAGTTTTTTTTAGTTGGCTCATTGATCTAAAATATCAAAAAAAAAGCCCAAGTCACTGATTGACTTGGGCTTAGGTCTTGTCAGAAAAAACTTATAGCAAATTATTGTTCTGGAGGAGGATTTCCGCCGCCTCCACCACCTCCACCACCAACACATTGATTGGAGACAGAGACTTCGCAGTAAAACTTACCGTTTCGAGCCTCTACTTCATCGTTATTAGAGCGTAGAGATGGGCAAGAAAATTCTCCCAAAATTGTGACCGTATCACTTTCTGCTGCTGGACCGGTAGCACAAGGTGTGACGGCAATGGCATGAGTGATGGAAATTCTTTGTTGGCAGCCACCAACCTTTGAAAACGTTTGTTCTGAAACAGCGTCGTCAATAGCGGAGGTTTTATAATTATTAGAGGTCATCGTGACACCATCGGCATTGGTGCGAACAATGGTCACTCCATTTTGTTTACTGTCGGGAATATTTTCCAACTTTAGGCTCATACCATGACGAGTGTAATCATAGGTTTTGTATTTGTGGTATCCACTTATAGTAAAGGTAGCCAAGCCATTATTGACTTTGTAGTCACACTCGACTCTTTTAGTTTTATCATCGGGGTACCAGGTCGCTAAATACTCAGCATTCACTCGTTGCTCCATAAAAGTATTGTCGTGGCTGTCGCCAACAATATCTGCTTGAAGGTAGTAGTAGGGCTTTGGTACAGCCAAAGAATTTGGATTTCTAGGAATATTGGGCATTTCAAATTTTACGGGAACTTCAAATGCGGCTTCTTCTTGGCACGCATTACGCAAACGAATTCCAATGGTTCGCGTCGGCGTATTTTCTGTAGCGAAAACAGTGTAGACATCATTAAATGAGTACTCCCCTGGTGCCCCCCAAATATCATTGAGCGCCGAAGGATCTTTCGGGTCGAAGGCTCCATCACCATTAAAGTCGATTGCAACTGAAAAGGGCTCCCCGCCAGTGTTTGCTACTTTAGACGGGTCAATAGAGTAGTTAAATAAATTCAGCCGTGCTCCGGCAGTTACTGAAACGCCGGAAATATCTAAAACGGGTTTCGATGGGTCTTCACAGCGAACCGTAAGACGAAAATCTTTAACTGTTTCATTGCCCTCGGCATCGACGATCTTGATTGCTAAATGGTGTCGTCCAACTCCTAAAGAAGATAAGTTTAAGGAGTCTAACTCGCTAATCTGTGTGAATGCGCTACTGACTCCCGAGTAGTTCGTTGAGATGTAAAACTTCAAATCGCTATTTTGAGACTCGTTGTCACTGGAGCCTGAACAATCAAGAGCCAGAGCTTCATTTTCACGAGGAGAGTCTGCAAAAAAAGTGTCCGCGCCATCAATGGAATTAACAGATCGAATTTGATTTGTAGCAGTATTTTTAAGAGAACAGGAGAGTTTCGGAGCCTGGTTGATGACGTCAGGAGTTGCATCAGAATCCACTCCTTGAGTGTTGTCACCACTAGACTGGCCGAGCAAACTTTGATTGGATTGAAGATTAGAACTGCAACCAACGGCAAATAAAGATAAAAAGAAAAAAACTATTAAAATAGACTTTGCCATCACTTCCCCCTTAATGGCTGGATATCCTATTATAAGCAACAGCTATGCCAGTCTAACTAATATACATTCGCCTAGAGAGGCAAAAATTGCTTAGTTTTAAGACACTGTTTACATAGTAACTAGCAAGTAAACTATGAAAGAAAATGGAAAGTCCCTTTAATTACTGAAGTTGTTGGCATTGATTAAATTTCAGTCGCATTAAATCTGAAACCGTCAAGTTTGATTAAAGACTAAACAGTATCAGGTTCAGGTTACTGTGATCGGATCTCACAGTCCAGATATCCTGTGAGCATTTAGCGAAACTCCTCAGGAGCAAATATAATCGATCCACCATGCAGTCTCTTCGTAGCCGATCGAACCAGTCGTTTTTCATCCCCGGCACGGGTGTTTTCCATAAAATAGATTCGAATCTCGTCATCTTGTTCTCGGCGAGTTAACTCTTGGAAAGAGAAGTTGTAACAATCCTGCTGTTGATTCGAACTGAGAAGTTGAACCTGGTAAGTTAGGATTCTTAGTCCTGGGACTGTGGCATTGTCTGTTCGCAAAGGAGTGTTCATTTGCAGTTCTTGATAGTTTGTGTAACCGTCGTTGTCTGGATCCAAATAGGCCGAGTTGGAAGACTGTATATATTTAATTCCATGAGTGAGTGCGAGTCGATCAGGAATGTAGTCGTCATTTGAGTCAGCATCATTCGGCTTGGAGCCAAGCAACTGCTCTTCGCAGTCATTTAAGTAATCTTTGTCTGTATCAATGTATGTGTATGCATTTCCTTCTTTGACAATGTTTCGGCAAACAAAATAGAGATGGTTGTTCATTGAGCAATCCGAATGAAAACAGGCCTTTGTGTCTCCCGACAGCTTGTACTCTACAAAATCGGAAACGCCATTTTTATCTGTATCGGTAGAGAGTGGATCAGATCCTAGTAAGGCTTCTTTGCTATCGGATAGGCCATCACCGTCGGTATCTCTTTTTAAAACATTCTCCTCCCAGACCGTATTGAGGTTCACAATCCAAATTTGTTTGTATTCAAATTTAACGACTTTAGAAGAGGTATCAAACTGACTGAAATCGATATTTTGATTTCCTCCAAACTCAAGGGCATTGCCTCGTCCTCGCCGAGCCATTTCTTGCATGCGGTCTCGATCACCTATATCAAAACTTTCAGGAGTGTAATAGTAGGCTGTATTAATTTGAACTCCCTCCACTAGCTCCATATCCTCCAAATCGTTAATGCTTTGAATTCTAGAAAATATGGAGGCGTCGCTTTGTAAAACACCCTGACGATAAGGTGCTCCGTCACTAACGAAGAATATGATATAGTTAGAGGATATTTTTTCTTGATCATCGGGAACACTTTCAGCAGCAATCGCATCATCACGGATCATATCTCGAGCTCGGCCAAGCGAGTCGAGATAAGAAGTTCCCAGACCATCAATCGATGCTGTATTGTCTTTTTGACTTTGTACATAGTTTCGAAAGGCATTTTTGTCGTTGGTAAAGTCTTGAGAATTTCCTAATACGTCATTGTTAAAGTTAATAAGAGAATAAAAAATATGTTCATCCTGTTCATAGTCGTCTAAAAAATCCAGTATAGCATCAAATCGGCGCGATCCGTTTTGATCCGTCCCTGGGAGTGGGGTCAAGTCCGGTAGATTATAGCGAACTTGGTTGCTTCCCGAGCGATCGATGATAAAAATAAATTTCAAGTTGTTTCGAATTTCATTGGAGTTGGTTGTACAGACCTTTGATTGTATTCCTGTAGACTCGTAACTTCTATATTCTGCCGGATCTAAACGAACATCGGAGCACCCAGTAATTCCTAATAAAAGCAAAATAAAGAATAGATTTAGGTTTTTTAACTGTATCATTTCGGTTGAGACTCCTTGTCCGAGTTAATGGTCAACTCATCCGACTGTAGGGTTTGATTCCTTACGTTGTCGATGACGACGGTGTCGCCATCGGCAATACCTCTAGGAATAAGAAGTGTTGCTGTGTTGATAAAGAGTTGCTGACCCTGACCTGTTCCGCCAGTATTAATGGTCTTGTTTTCGAGAACGAAAATTTTTAACATATTCTCTTTTATGTCCATATGTGGAATGTTGCTCACAGTGATCTCATAGCACTCGGTATCGGCTTTCATTTTTGTCACCACTTTGTACTGATAACTTTTAGAATCAATGTGAATGTCATTGCTGTAGTTGATGGGAGTGTTGAATTTGACTTCTTCAAAGTTCGACCGTCCGTCATGATCGGGATCGAGAAAGCTATCCACAGGATCCAGCGGATTCGTCCCGTATCGAACTTCGATTCCATCGGGAATACCATCGCTATCTGAGTCAGGATCATCAACATCAGTTTTTACTAAGTCTTCTTCACAATCTGTAATTCCGTCCTGGTCAGTATCTTGGCCTTTTTGCGAGCACTCTTTAAAAAAGCTCTGGCTAAAAACATCGCGTCCTAGGAGGTTAACAAGAAAATCGGAGTATCCATCGCCATTCGTATCAGCCTTTTCTGGCTTTAGATTGTACACGGTGGCCAATTGCGAAGTGAGCTCGTATTTATCGGTGAGTCCATCTGCATCACTGTCGGGTTCATGGTGGTCGTATTCTAATGGGGCAGAAAAATTGTGGGCAAAGGTATCCGTAAAGGTATTGCCAGTTTGTGGGCAGTAATCGGTCACTTTAAGTTGAAATGTTTTTTCCTTTATAGGCTCAATAATCGGGTCTATACGAACATCCGAGCAGGCCATGTTAAGAAAACTGGCAAAAATCACGGTAGTGATTGTTGCATTATGAGATGTCTTGACCCGAAACTGAATCAAAAGATTTCCCCCTTCTTAAGCCTCCACAGTTAAATAATTGCAAATCAAATACCAGATGATATTCGGAATTTTTCGTTAAGAGGATGTAGATTTGCATAGGGTCTAGACAGTGTCAGAATTTCAATAACTTAAAAGTAAAGAACGAGGTTTCATTTAAAAGATTTTGTTTCAAAAAAAGACAATGCCATTCTCTATACGAGACATAAAAAGGTGTCTGATACTTATTCC
>JAGRAG010000324.1 GCA_020435025.1 Bdellovibrionales bacterium
CCATATTTTTGAACCAAGTATTTTCGAACATGCTCCACAAAGTAGGGTGCATATTTAAAATTCAAATTTTCATCTTCCAGGGGCTGAATACTTTCGTCTAGAGCCTGTTCGTATTGAGATTTTGTAATGTAGCTTTCCTCTAGCATACGTCCGAGTACATATTTTCGTTTTCCATCGGCTCTTTCCAGGCTTGCAATAGGGTTATCTCGGCTAGGTGCTCTTGTTAAGCCAGCTAACGTGGCGGCTTGCGCAAGAGAAAGATCTTTGGGTTCTTTCCCGTAGTAGGCATTTGCAGCTCCTCGTATGCCGTAAGCATTATGACCTAAGAAAATTTGATTCAAATAGATTTCCAAAATTTGATCTTTGGTTAGGTAGCTCTCCATTTTAAAAGCCAAAATCATTTCGCGAATTTTTCTCATGATGGTTCGCTCTGGTGTTAACATAAGCCCTTTGGCAAGCTGCTGAGTAATAGTACTACCACCCTGTTTGACCTCACCTGAAATCATGTTTTTAACAAAAGCTCTCATGATTCCAGTAAAAGAAACGCCACCATGCTCAAAAAAAGTTGAATCTTCTGCAGCTAAAAAGGCTTTAACGACAAATCCGGGAACCTCACTGTAATCAATCCAAAGACGTTTTTCTCGAAAAAACTCACCAATTTTCTGGTTTTTACGATCAAACACTTCGGAAACAAGAAGAGGTTTGTATTTATCCAATGTCACGATCTCAGGTAGATCGGAAGAAATGACAATGATTGTGATGGCAATGGCACCAACAGCGGCAAAGGCAAGGGCGAAAACCAGGCCTAAAGCTTTTTTCCATGACATGAGCGGCACTCCTAGAGGTCGATACAAGTTAGCATGCTAACCTGTAAATATAACGTCTCTCTTAGGAGAAGGCCATTGATTTTCCGCAGAAAGTCGGTGTTTACCGTGAACGGGAAGCATTGAAGCGGCGCCTATGTCGCGCAGCTTCAATGTGGAATTAAAATGCTACCTACTTCCGCCACTTCCGGTGGCAGGTCTGCCTGGAGTTGTGCTGCCACATTCAGGAACGGCAACAGTGTCTCCGTTAAATAGGGCACAGGCTCGTTTACAAGAGGCGTCCAGGCTGCCCGGCTCACAACAGGCTCCAACCATAGATTCGGCTTTTGCGATGACACTTGAATAATCTGAGAGGGCTTCTCCGGTAGAACCAAGCTCTGTGGATCTTCCTTTAGAATATCTTTCTCGCATTCGCAGCATGGAGTCCATCTCTGACAATCTGTTTTTATCGAGGCTGTAGTTCATCCGAGATTCACTGAGATGCTGGTTGGCCACCATCATCTTTTGCTGAGCATCGGTTCGTGCATTTTGAATGAGTTCGTTGATTCGGTTGAGGTCTTGTTCCAACTTTGCTTGAAGTTCTTCGAGGTCTTTAATAAATTCTTGAGCTTCTTGAGGTGCATTTTGTTTTAATTTTACTTTTTCTAATTCATAAGCCTTTATAGCGCCTCTGAGTGCTGCTTCTTCTTGATTGGCTGCCACTAAGTTTAAATTTTTAGTGCTTTCTATACTGCGTATTTGAGCACCAATAACTTCATCTCCAAGACATTCTGCTTTGTAGGTCTTTGCTTTTTCCCGGCCTTTTGTTTTCCGATCAACGCCGACAGATCTGGCTAAAGCATTAAAACCCTTTGCGGAGTACCTGTTTGTAGCAATGAGCTGACGAGCGACTTCACGCTCTTGCATGATTCGCTCTTTGGCAATTCTATGGCACTCGGCTTTAACTTTTTCAATCTCGTTAGACGCATCAATATTGATTTTTTGTCGTTTTAGGGAAAGGGCTCGCAGTTTGGCGTTCTCTTCAGCTATTCTCCCTTCTAGTTCGGCAAAATTTCTTTCTAAGTCCCTATTGAATTTTCGAAACTCAGCTTCAATAGATCGTTTCCTTTTTTGAGCATCCTCAATTAATTCTTGGGCTTGGTGATTTAATTCCTCTTCTCGATTTCGTAAAGTAGTTTGTGCATCGACGAGGGACTCTTCTTGTTCTCGAATCTCTTTATCGAAATCCTTTAAGTCACTTTTTGCATCTCTGTACTCCGAACGATATGACTTTAAGTCCTCTGCGGCCACAGCAGGACAGGAAGCAAATTCTCCTCCAACTTCCGCCATTTTTTCCGGATCACCTCCACCAGCCAATACAGAACCACCGGCTAGAGAGGATGTGAAATTCTTAAAAGTGTGATCGTCAACCTCGTACTCTTCACAGTCACTGGAAGTGCTGCCCGCCAAGCACTTTTGACAAAGTCCAATCTTTTCCATACAAGCGCTACCACCAACGCCACCAAATGCTTTGCCACAACTTTTCACGAAAGATTTGTACTCTGTATCCATAGAGGTTTTAGCCTTTTCACAAGCATTTTCTTCCGTACTAGCCTCTAGCGGTCCTCCTGAACGGCATGTTAAGAATCTTTGCTCGGTTTTGAGCCGTACGTCGTCAGTTGGGTTGCCCGACCAAACAATGACACCAGCATTATTTACACTTGCCTTGCTTCTTGAAGAGGCAATTACAATACCATTACATTCCGCTGCTGTTCGGGGAGTAAATTGTGGAACTTGATAATTATAAGGATTTGGATAGCCAGGAGTATGAGTAGCTGGTGGGGTAGAGGCGGCAAAGGACACAGAAAAAGTAAATAAAATTCCAAAGGCTACTGAAACCAAAATTGTCAGCCACCTGTAAATCACCTTTCGCACAAGTGTCTTATTTTTATACAGTGAAATCGATCTCATGGCGCCTCCCAATTCCTAACCTAAACAGAGCAATTCTGTGGCCAAAACATAAACAGGTAGAATCTCTTCATTTTATCTCTAATTAGGGGCTATCAACCAGTAGTGACATAAAACAAAGACCTAAGTCGCTCGGCCAAAGTAAGTGGGGAAGAGCCAGTTGGATAAATCAGCTTCTTTTTCTTCTTTATTTTTAGTTTCCTAAAACGGCATCTTTAAATTGCGAATCAATTTTGTACAAAGATTTGTAAATCTAGAATATCCCCTCAAAAGCGAGTTCGGTCGGTGTGGTGCTCGCGAAGTGAGCGCCGCTGCCGACCGCCTTGTTTGAGTCTTTTGAGGGGATAATCTAGACTTACAAATCTTTGTACAAAATTGATTCGCAATTTAAAGATGCCGTTTTAGGAAACT
>JAGRAG010000325.1 GCA_020435025.1 Bdellovibrionales bacterium
AGTAAATAATCTTGTTTTAAAAGTACAAATATTGGCGATCGCTTTTGCTGCTCACTTTTCGGGGATGGCGATAGAAATAACAATGAGTTCTTCAGTGGGTGAACTCACACAGCAGGATTTTTTAAATCGACAGGCACAAAAGTGCATGGAGCTTGTGGCGTCAACTTACAAGAGTCGTACTTCTGCGAGTCCCATTCACCTGAATTTTTATGCTGCAGATAACAAAGGGGAGACATTTCAAAATAGACAAGCGCTTTACAATATTGGGAAGAAATTTTCCTATAGAAGTTTTGACATGAATGGTTCACAGCCGGTGGATTGGTCTCTTGAAACTAACTGCCGCTCCATTAGTCAGTTAAAGCCATATTATATGCTGTCGGCACATGAAAGTTTGTTTAGTGACGAGAGCTCCGTTATTTTAATGACTCTCGTTTCAAATACTCACGTTTCTTCAGATGTATTGGCAACTGGAGTCGGGGAGTATTTGTCAGAGAAAGGCGTCAGTCAGGTTGTCTTTGAGTATCCAGGATATGGTGGCTCTTTAGGACCGACGGATGCTCAACAAGTTGTTCGTTCATCTGTTGCTGCGATCCAGTTTTTAAAACAGCAGTTTCCCAATAAGAAAATATTTTTGTTAGGTCACTCTATTGGAGCAGGATTTGCTTATGAGACGGCTGCACGTGCGGGGGATCTCATTGATGGTGTGATGACTTATGGTGGGATTATGAGTGTCTACAAACAGTCAGAAGATCAAAAAGGATTTGGTCCAAAGTGGTTGACGAAAGCTTACATCTGGTTGGCATCTAAAAAAGGGGAAATTTTAGATTTCGAAAATGTTTTGGAAAAGATCGTTGCTAAAAATCCCAAACTACCATTTCTTATCTTACATGGTGAAGCTGACATGAGTGTTCCTGTAAGGCATAGTGTGGATATAAAGAGCTCTATTCGTGCTACCGTAAAAAGTAAACTGTCTATCAAGCTACAAAAGAACTTTACAGTTCATACTATTCCCGGTGCTGGTCACGAAGAGGTTCACTTTCCAGCGGATAAAGAAAGATTTTTTCAAGTCTGGGATCAATACTTTCGGTTTATGGCAACTACTTATGCTAATTAAAGATATAGTCACAATGAGAAGTCATGCGCATTTTGGGTGCGCATGACTCTTTTTCCTATATTGTCTTATCGCCTCTTAGTCGTTTTGTGAAACTCGAGATCCATTTAGGGCTCGTTGTTCTTTTCGATCGACTTCCGCTTCGAGTTTAGCGTTGTCTTTTACAAGACTACTTAGTTTTCTCTTCAGATTTGCGGTTTTCTTTTTATTTCTGATAATAATTCGTTCAGCGGTCTTCTTTCTTTTTGTGAGTCGACTTCTTCTGCGAAGTTCACGATTGTAAGTTGCTTGCATCTCTTGAATCTTGTTTTTAGAGGCAATAGCCTTTTGCTCAACGTCGTCGACTTTACTTTGAAGGCGGTCGACGCTGGTTTGAAGTTTGTTTGTTTTAGCTTCTTCTTTGTTGGCGCGAGACTGAACCTTTAAAAATGTGGCATAGCTTTTGTCGAAACGTGTATTCAGAGATTTCTGGTTCTTTCGAAGTCTATTTGACTTTCTATTCAACTGACTGATCTTGCCCTCTAAGTTTTTTGTTTCTCGTGTGTATTTTGCTCTTAACTCCTTGGATTCTTTGGCACTAGCTTCTTCATCAAAGAAGTCTTCAGTTGCGATTTCAACCTCTAAATCTTTTTCCGCCAAATCTTGAATTGAATTTTGATCAGCATGGTAATCACTGGCCCAGGTGGGTTGAAAAGAAATCAATAAAATATATAGCAAAAGAGTTAACTTGACGTTCATCTTACAGCCTCCATCAGCATTCGCTTTAACTAATGCAAAATGTGGGGCCATAAGCTACTGAAACCTATTCGTTTTTAGGTGATTTTTGGGGAAATATTTTTATTTAAGTGACGAAAATTGTCAGTTTTCTCGTTCGTTTGGAATAGAATCACTGAGTTCTGGACGAGGCTCTCGATCTTGGAGAGGGTATAAATTCGGCTCCATGTGTCTGTCAGTGGCGAATACCAGCTGTTTACGGAAGAGAATGCGAAATCTCAGTTTATGGTCGAAACGACCTTGAAGAGCGATGGGAATCCATCAAAGTATTTACTATTGAAAAAACGAAGCTCCACAAAAAGAAAATTCACAACGTGCTCGAAGCTCTTTCCGCTTTAGGAAATGAAATATTTTAAAATTTTGGATCGATCTGTTCTCACTTTATTAAGTGAGGGATCTTTGACTTGTCGATGACCATAGAAGTGATGACAGAACTCATTAGTGAGATCTTTGACTTCATAGGAAATGGGTTGAAAGACCTCAGCTAGATTGCAACTGTAGTCTGTTGCGGGCAGGGAAGAGGGACGAGGATGGTCGACCATATCCATCAGTCTTAAAAACGTATAATAAGATCTTAAAACTTCTTCTCCGGGTTTACCTTGCATTTGATTGAGTCGTTTAAAGTCCTTTAAGATGCTTTCAATGTCGTCTTTGCTAAGTTGAATTTTTGATTTTTCTTCTAAATGTTTACTGCGCATTCGCTGAATAAAGTAAAGTACAGAGAAAAATATTACTATAAAAGAGATAAGTTGAAACAGCCGCAGTCCATGTTCGAGAGATTTCTCAATTTTTTCAGCTAGTTCTTTTTCTTCTTCCTGCATTAGTAACTGATCGTCAGAAGGTCTTGTAAATCGTGAGTTGTCGCCAAGTGCCTCTGGTGATTTTATGTCTGGTACGATACTGTTTTCACCATCCGATTCGGATAACCCAGATGTCGTCCCTGACTGGGGGTTTTCTTCATTCAGGGAGTTTGGCTCATCTATAGCAGGAAGTGAGTTTGTTGAGTTGTTTGGATGTTCGTTTCTCGAAAGCTCATTTTGTTCATTGACACCATCTGATTGAGCCGTGGTTTGATCTATCTCAGAGTTAGGTTGTTTGGGGTCTTTTTTACTTTGATTGTTTTCGTAAGTTAAACTTGGGAATGGAGAATCCTTTGGCTTTGATCCCTCTTTCTGTCGAAGTTTTGCTAACCTCACTTCTTCGATGTGGGTTCTGGATGTAGTGAGTGTTCCGCCAATCACAAGAATTGGACTCTCTTTACGGCTTTTTAGGCTTCCTCCGTCGTCTCCCTTTCCGTCTCCAGCAGCACCGTTTCCATTTTCGCTCTCACCTTTTGAGTTTTGGCCCAAGCCTAAGTTAGCACTGTTTCCGAGCGAATTTTGTCCTGAGCCTCCGATTCCAGCTCCACCTATCCCGGCCATGCCTTGACCGCTTCCACCTGATCCCTCCGCACCTGTTCCGCCTATACTGGAACCTTCCGCATCAGAGCTACTACTTCCGGAATCTTCATCGGAAGAGTCTCCCACAGAGTTGGGATCCTTAGCATTAGATTCAGAATCAAGTGCATTTTTACTACCTTTACGTCGATTCATGGAGACACTACCTAATTTGACTCCACCTATTTGAAGTTGATTGTTTCCTTTTTGATCAAGAGGATCTCCTGCTTGCTTAAATATCCCTTTACGGATGGCATTTTTCAAATCAGATTGGGATTGATTGGACAGAGCTTCTAAGAGGTCTAGCCCGACGGATTCAGAGACATCTTGAGATGAAGATTTATCATTGCTTTTTCGATTAAGTCGGTCTTGGCTTAACAAGCGGCCTATCTTTAGGACATAGTCTTGGCTTTTTTCGGTCGCACTTTTTAGATTTGATTTAGCAATATCTGCTTTTAAGCCGTTTTTACTCTTGAGATACATTTTGACTAAGAGAGATTTAATCTGTGCTTCATTTAGAGGTTTTTTACTTCTCAACTGGTTGCTTTGCTCGGCGGGAAGTTGGCGGAGCAGGTCTAGAGTGTCGATTTCTTTGATCTGTGATTGGGAGATCTCGATCTGATTGGTTTGAAGTTTCTTCTTTGCCTGCTCGATGGCGATTTTTTCCGTATTTTTGAGCCTTTCAATAGCTTTAGGTTTACCTTGGGCATTTGCTAATTTTTCTTTAATTGAGAGTTTTTGTCTCTGCAGGTCAAAGTAGATTGAGGAATGTGAATCTTGCATCTTCTTTGGCGACTTAGCTAGTTTGTCGACGGACTGAATGTTTTGGTTGGAGATGCTGGGGTCATCGAAATTGTAGAGCACTATCTTTTGAATCTCTTTCGCTATCTTTTCATTGCTCTCTTTGGAGAGGTCAGAAGCCGTCTTGGCAGACTTCAAAATAGACTGTCTTGCTTTGTCCATTTTTTGAATTTCTGCTGAAGTGAGTTTCAAGTGACTTGTCGACTTTAATTCGATGCTGTTCTCTTCGGACTTGTCTTTGAGAGCGGCTTTCTCTTTTTCTACCCATGATTTACCTGATTTTGCGTTTTTAGAAACTCCATTGTTTTCATCTGCTTGCTCGTCAAGCATTTCTGATTTTAGCTGAGCGGCCTTCTCATAGTAAGACTCTACAAGAGACTTGATTTGTTCAGAGTTTAAAGGTGTTCCCTTTTTAAGTTGAACCATCTCCTTGGAAGTGCTTTTATTTTTACTCGCATTCATCTTTTGAAGTATATCGAGCTGATCTTTGGCAAGTCGGGACTGCTCCGCTTTAAGTTTTTGTTGAGCAGCTTCTACATCTTTTTTTTGCCCCTCTTGTATCAACTTTTTTGCTTTTTCATTTCCCTCAAGAGACTTTAGCAGTTTACTGTCCTCCTCAGCCTTCTTCTGAGTTTCACTATAGAGCTTTCTGTGAAAGGAGTTATGCGCCTCTTGAGATGCCAAAAGCGATTTAAGCTGGGGAATAGGGACGTTCAGAGCTTCTGGATTTTTTCGATTTTTATCTCCTACTCCTTTGAGCTTTTCTATTTCTCGAATCACTTCTTGGGGTTTCATTTGGTTGAGGTCACTTTTCGAAAGAGGCTCGAATTTAATTTCTTGAATAATTTTGATTTCCGTTACTTTGGAAGACGCGGACCCTTGAGATTCCCCATTTTCACCACTGTCTCCACTTTCTCCTGTAGATCCTAGTTCCTCTTTTTTTGAATTATTGGCCAATCCTGTTCCAATGTCTCCTTCATTTTCTCCTAAGAAACTTTCTAGCATATACTTTTGAGGATCATCGGAAAATCGCATTAAACCTTTTGCAACATTATTGGCGAGAAGCTGCATCGCTTTGCTGCGAGAGGCCATTGACTCGGCACGGTTTTTCTCTGGGACAATCAGGCTAAGTAGGAAAAATACGATCAAAAAAAGAGCTGATTGCTTAGTTATAAAGTAAGAATCTTTTAGAATCTCAAATTTACTTTCGTTTTTCGGGTTACTACGAGCTTGAGAAAAGGCACGGAAGGCTAGAAGCAGGGACACAAGAAAAACAATATAGAAAAAGGAAAATTGGTAACTCAAACTGGTTAATGTAACTAAAGTTGTAATGGTACTTATTATGAGAGGGATCATAAGTTGCGAAAGGTGGGTGGAAAACAAAGTTGTGATGGCAATGCAGTAAAAGATGAAATAGGAGCCAATGAATGGAAGTGAATCGAAACGTTTTGTAGTTAGAAAGTAAATTATAGGAAGTAAGGTTATGACTCCAGCTAAAATAGAAAAAGTCTTTTTGGAATGTGCAATTTCGATAAGATAGTTATTTTCTTCAGACTTATTTTTTTGATTGGGAAAAATTGATCCGAAGACCATAACATAGTCTAAAACTCGCGAAGACAAGCTGAGTTTTTCGGAGTGATAGAGGTATTTCGATGGCCAAAGCTGGTGTCTGATAAGTAAGGCAGCGATAAACTGTAATGTGAAGTAGGTTGCTGCTGAGGGAGATGCGGAACCTACAAGTAAATAGGCAGAGCTAGCAACACAGACGGAGAGAGCAATATAGATAACAGTTATTTGCTTCATCTGGATGCTCTTTTTAGGTAATAGGTATGAGTTCTCTGTTTTGCGAAGTTCTCAGTCTTTTCAGTGTGATAGTCTTTTGAATGGATTTGATAGCATTGGATTCCCTTTCTTTGTAGTCGATCTTCGATGTCTTCTATTGGCATTTTAAGAGGGGGAATCTTTTCGATGGGAAGGTGAGAGATCAGTGGCACTCTTAAAATATTGGGATCGATGAAGATAGCAATAACATCAACTTTTTCTTGTTTATAGAGTCCGAGTTGCTCTACAGTGGTATCCATTTCCGTCGGATTGTAGGGCGAAAGATAGATCAGTGTGGAGAATTTTGGAACAAGAGACCTTGATCGATTGAGTATATGATTCCGACTGTTTTTGGAAAATAGATCAACGACGACGCCTTTGCTTTTTTCGGAGATCATATTCTCAAAAATATTCAATGTACAAAGCTGGTGACTGATGGTTGAAAAGTGAGACAGCCCTTGTCCAAAGGGTACAAAAAGTGTTTGTGAGATCAATTGAATGGAATTTTGAAGTTGAACCTCTCGACGGACGAAGCTAAGACAGACGTCTCGGCAGATCTCCCATGTCGAAAGGGATTTGTATCCTAAATGAATAGTTGGATCAAGATTGAGAATCAATGTTATGTTGGAATTTACAGATCTTTCAAATTCCTTAACAAGCAAAGTTGGAGATTTTGCAGAGGCTTTCCATGCAATGTGTTTGATGGGGTCTCCCTGAACATAAGGGCGTAGGCTGGTAAAGTTAACATTGGAGCCACTGGTTGAAACTTCTTGAAATCCAAAATTTGTGGATAGAGCAGATCCGGCGAGATTTACGGAATTGATTCGACTCACTGATGGATAGGTCATGACCTCTGTCGTAGCATTGTCATTAACAACGAATTCGAAAATCCCGAAGGGATCGGAAACGGTGATTTCAATTGGACCGATTCTGTGCATACCCATTCCGTCGTCACAGGTGCGCTCAACTAAAACTTTCTGATAACGATTGGGTTTTAATGGAGTGATATCTGTTTGCCAAATTTCTGATTCTTGCGAGGGCCCGAAATGATCGTGAAATGAAATTCGATCGGCTAAAAATGAAGAACGGTTGTGAATTTTATAGGAAATAGAAAGCGTCATGTCTTCGACGAGTTTATTTTCGTGAATGGTTCTGGTGATGTGGAGTCGCCGAGCAATGGTTCGCGCGTAAAAATAGAGGTAAATTAGAAACGAGATGGTAGTTCCGATAAGAATCCAACCTGTTCGGCTAGTGAGGGCAGGAACAATAACGATAAGTAAAGAGGCGACCAATACGGTGAAAGGTGTAAATATATCTCTAAACTTATAAAATAGAGGAATTTTATGATCACTTTGGCTGCCGTGATTTTTAATTTTAATATAGTCTCGTAATGTTTTGAGCTTAACAGTTCTCACGCTGATTTAACCGGGGCTGCAATCGCATCGATAATTTCATCTAAAATCGAATCTGCTGTTGAGTCAGTGAGTTGTGCTTCTGGGGTAAGAATCAGTCTGTGTGCGAGAACAGGACGAATCAAATGATAGACATATGTCGGTTTCACATAATCCAGACCATCCATAAGAGCTAAAGACTGCGCGGCTCGGGTGAGGGCAAGTGTCGCCCTCGGACTTGCACCAATTTTTAGGTCAGGAGCTTGCCTCGTTTTGTTGACTAGAGAGTTTATATAAAAGTGAACTTCATCGGGAATTTGAACTTTTGGAACTTGCTGTTTAACCCAGGCAATTCTTTCGTGGGATTCGACAGGTTGGAGTGCTGAAAGAGGATGCTCTTTGTTTTGGTTTTTTACCATTCTGATCTCATCTTCAGGGCTCGGGTAGCCCATGGATATTTTCATCATAAACCGGTCCATCTGGGCTTCGGGCAGCTGGAAGGTACCTAATTGATCCACGGGATTTTGTGTGGCGATAGTAAAAAAGAGATCATCTAGTTTATAAGTTTTGCTATCAATAGAAATCTGTCCTTCAGCCATAGCCTCCAATAATGCCGACTGAGTTCTTGGAGTGGCACGATTGATTTCATCACCTAAAAAGATTGTTGCAAAAAGTGGTCCTGGCATAAATTTAAATGTTTGATTGGATTGGTTATATATTGAATGTCCAATGATATCAGAAGGAAGAAGATCCGGTGTGAACTGAGTTCTTTTAAAATGAACATTCGTCGAACGAGCCAGGGCACGGGCTAAGATTGTTTTTCCAGTACCCGGAACATCTTCGATAAGCACATGTCCACCAGCTAGCCAACAACAGACCATCTGTCGAATCTGTTCATCTTTACCCATAATCACGGATTTAATGTTATTGACGACATTTTCTATAATTTTAGTTGCTTCTTCCATAGTCCATCCTTTGCTTTATTATAGATAGAAATCACAGCTAGAACGACTTTCCGTAGAAGTTCTAATTCTTTGTCTGGGAATAAAATACCGGTTGCTGAAGGGAATAATCTAAGGGATATTCTTATCTCATGCACTAGAACTAAGGCGGGCTATTTGAATAGGAAGACTTAGAGATAGGGAGCTTACTAGGTTCTTTTGACAATTTTCTATTTTGGTAAAGGAGAAATGGTAATGAAATGCATAGGGATAATATTGATTCTGTTTTTTGCGACGTCGGGTCATGCGGAATCCAAGTGGTCTGACATCGAGGCTAGTAAAGTGCAAGAGGCCAAGAAAGTACTTATGCCTCTAAAAAAGCAACTTAAGGGAACCTTACAAACAAGTGTCAAAGAGAAAGGCTTGATGGGTGCGATTTCCGCCTGTCAAATACAGGCTCCACAAATCCAAGGAGAGCTTCTACAAAAAGGGGTCAAGGTTGGTAGAACCAGTCATAAGTTGCGAAGTTTGGCAAATGAACCAAAGGACTGGATGAAAGGCCCACTTAAAGAGTATGCGGAAACTCATGAAGGAAAAAAGCCTGCCTATCAACTTGTTGCTTTAGAAAATAATCTTTACGGATACTTAGAACCGATTTATGCCAAGGGAATGTGTCTCAACTGTCATGGACAAAATTTAAAAACTGAGGTCGCTCAAAAAATTAAAGCCCTTTATCCTAAAGACCAAGCGACTGGATTTAAGGAAGGCGAGTTTCGAGGATTTTTTTGGGCCGTATTGGGTGACTAAGATGGTTTAAGTTGGCCAAAGCCTCCTCCTCCGGGAGATAGGATGGCCAATGTATCCCCTTTTTTAAGAGAAAATTGTTTTTCATGAATTAAAGAGATTTTTTCACCACTTCTTAAAACATAAAATTCTAGAGAAGCTCCAGCTTGTCCGCCTTCCACACCCTGAGGTCGAGCTAGGGGCTCAAAGGTGCTCCATCTTAGAGTTCCAGCTTCGAGAATGTCGATAAATTTTGAAAGTCCATTTCCACCTTGATAATGGCCAGATCCTCCTGAGCGAATTCTTTCAGTGATACTTTGAAAGCGCAATGGATAGAGCGCTTCTATTTTTTCCAAACAGGGATTTAAATCAAGTCTATTTTCGATATTTGTCCCGGGAAGTCCATTTTTAAAATTAGTAGCTCCTTGTCCAGACTGAATGTCGTCGTAAAAAATCTGTCCACTTTGAAATTGAATTTCAAAAGATGACTGGATGGATGGTGACTCGGCTAGCTTCAACCCATCTGATGCAAACTCTTGTAAACTTTGAAGTATAAAATGACTGAGCCACTGAACACCTTCGGTCATTCCTAAAAAGACAGAGCGTGGAAATTTCGCACTGACGGTAGATTGTGTCGGAGTGATGACCTCAATATTCTGAAGAATTCCACTATTTATGGGAGTATTACTAGGTAAAAACTGATACAAACTATAAAGACAAGCAGAAACAGTGGCACCGTCGGTCAGAGCAATCACTTTAGACTCTTCGGTACCAGAAAAATCAAAAATGACCTTTGAACTTTTCATGGTGATGGCGAGCTTTATATATGACCCATCAGTTAGCTTGTGCTCTTTGTAAGTTTCCGTATGTCGAAAACCTTCAACGAGTTGAATAAATCTTTTTTTTGATTCCCTCAGATAAGCTCGAAGTTCAGATTCTGTCAGTTCAAATGAGCGAAACATGGGCGACAACAGGTCAATATGCTGTAACAATTTTTTGGTTTCTGTCTGAACTCGATCCGAAAAGCCGGGAGGGCTTAATGGATGGGCTGAAACGCCGTCTAGCAATTGCTGGTTGAACTGTCCTTCGTGATACAGCGGGGTTGGTGGTATGCGCACACCCTCTTCATCAATATTCAGGGTATGAATGACTCGAGGCTTGAACCAAAATCGATGAGCTAACAAAAATTGTGATTTATTGTCTCCTCTGATCGCATGGTTTGTAAGAGGGTCTCGTAGGCCCGCGACAAGAGTCATTGATTGTAAGTGGGAGTTTCCGGAATAGGGATCATTTAACAAAACCAAATCTTTATGATTGAGCTGCAAATATTGATGGCTCAGCCAAGACGACTGAGGCAGGGTTCCTAAGTCAACTATGGTGTTTCTTTTAAGGGTTAGCAGTTGGTTGTCAATCGTTGAAAGTGAACTTGCACCAGTTGACGGAAGGCAATGAGACAACCCTTGGTTGATTTTACTAAATAAATTATCATCCATAAACTTCTCCGTCGCTGATGATAACGTCTGTGGCAACATACTGGCTTTTATCAACTATATTAAACTGCTTTGAAAAGGGTGTCTGTTGAAAAAGAAGGGATAGAGCTGGTGCCATC
>JAGRAG010000326.1 GCA_020435025.1 Bdellovibrionales bacterium
GATTCTAAAAGGTATCAACTTAACCATTCATCCTGGGGAAATGATTGGCCTTGTTGGTTCTTCGGGAAGTGGAAAAACGACACTTATCAGTCTGTTGGCTCGCTTTTATGATCCGCAAGGCGGCAGTATTTTTGTGGATGGTGAGGATTTAAAAGATATTGATTTAGAATCATATACCAAACATTTAGGTATTGTTCTTCAGGATCCCTATCTTTTCCATGGAACTTTATTAGAGAATATTCGATACGCCAATCCACAGGCCTCTTTAGATGAAGTGGTTGAGGCAGCTCGTGCAGCAAATGCTCATGAATTTATCTGCCATTTGCCAAATGCTTATGACACGGTTGTTGGTGAGAGAGGACATAGTTTATCAGGAGGCGAAAGACAACGTATCTCGATTGCTCGAGCAATATTGCGAAATCCAAAGGTTTTAATTTTGGATGAAGCAACGAGTGCTGTGGATACTGAAACAGAAAGAAAGATTCAAGAGGCCTTGGACCGACTTGTGAGTGGTAGAACCGTGATTGCTATTGCACATCGTTTGTCGACTTTAACAAGAGCCAATCGTTTGGTTGTCATGGACCAAGGAAAGGTTGTCGAAGAGGGGAGTCACGAGGATCTTTTAAAAATCCCAAATGGGAAGTATCGAAAATTAGTGGATATGCAGAAGGGGTTTTATGAAGGAAAGGAGTTAACATGTTAGAATGTGTAAAAGTGAAAGAGTTTGAGTTAGAGTCCATACAAGGTGAATCGCTACAGTCAAAAAAGGGAGATTCCAATAAATGGAATCTTTCTTTAAACGACGATGGACAGTTATTTTATGAAAGTGGTGGTAAGAAACAGGAGATCTACTTGCAACGTTGTTTTCCCTGGTCTCATCCAGATAGTTTTATTTCATTCAGGGACAAATCTGGAAAGGAATTGCGACTTCTGCCAAGTATAAATCAGCTTCCAGAGGGTTTGGCAAAAACTTTGAAGTTGGCACTTGTTGAACAAGGGTTTTGTTTTCATATCGAGGAAATTCATTCGATTGAAGAAGACTATGAAATTCGAGTTTGGGAGGTCACCACTAGCCAAGGAAAACGTAAGTTTCAGACAGCGCAGGATGAATGGCCTATCGGCCTGTCTGACGGTGGATTTCTTGTCAAGGATCTTTATGGGGATCTATATAGGATTCCCAATGTAGAGAGTTTATCAAAGGAAGGAAAGCTTAAACTTTCTGCTTTCATTGACTAGTGAGGCATTCTCGACCCGAACGTCTTTCGGGATTTCGGGTCGGATTTATCGCTTTTAGATAGTATTACTCTTCTTGTTCTAAATACGTATAGCCATCAAGGCCTTCTTCATAGACTTTCAGCAACAGGCGCGCATCAGCTCGAGATAGGGTTCCTTTTTGAATGCTGGATTCGCTACCTTTACGGATGCGTTCTAGCATTTCACTTTTAGAGTACTGAACATAACTAAGCACTTCGCGGACAGAATCTCCCTGCACAAAGTGCTCAACGGCATAGCCATCGTTGCCCAAGGTGATATGAACAGCATCGGTATCGCCAAACAGATTGTGTAAGTCACCCAACGTTTCCTGATAAGCACCAGCTAGAAAAACCCCAAGAAGGTAGGGCTCATCGGATTTCAACTCGTGAACTTCCAAATATTTTTGTGTTTCTTCGGTATCCGTATCGATAAAGCAATCGAGCTTACCGTCAGAGTCACAGGTGAGATCGGCGAGAGTGGCTCGTCGAGAAGGACGTTCGTTTAAACGATGAATGGGGGCGACGGGAAAAATTTGACCAACGGCCCAAGAGTCAGGAAGAGACTGAAAAACTGAGAAATTGCAAAAGTATGTATCGCAGAGTTCTTTTTCTAGCTCCCAATAAATGTCTCCAGCTTCGTCGTTGTTACGGGCAAGATCACAAAGCTTAGAGGCACAAGCCCAATAGAGATCGTCGGCTTTGGCCCGTTGTTCTAACGAAAGAACTCCATAGGCAAAAAGCTGTTGAATATCTCTTTTTATTTCTAAAAGATCATTGTAGTGCTCGTTAACGCTGTCTCGTTTGAGGTTTTGCCACAAATCATAAAGGTCTAAAACCAGTCGAGTGTCTTTATCAGAGAAGTCGTGATAGATAGATTTTCTAGAAACATCATTAATACCAAGCACATCAAAAATTAGAACTGAACTATGCGCCACAAGGGAACGACCCGATTCAGAAATAATGTCTGGGTGGGGAACTTTCTTTTCATCACAAATAGATTGAATAATAGACACCACATCATTGGCATATTCTTGCTCACTATAATTTGTGGAACTGTCACTTTTCCCCGACGAGCCATCATAATCTATTCCTAAACCGCCACCAACATCTATGATGCTTGGCTTAGCCCCAAGGCCATGAAGTTCGGTGTAGTATCGAGCCCCCTCTTTAATTGATAACTTGATAGATTGAATGGATGAGATTTGAGAGCCGACGTGAAAGTGTACGAGTTCCAAAGTATCAATTAAGTCAGCTTCTTGGAGCTTGCGAATTCCTGAAACCATTTCCGTGGGAGTGAGTCCAAATTTTGATTTAGCCCCAGAGGACTCGTTCCATTTTCCAGTGGCTTGGGCGTGCAACTTAACTCGAAATCCAATACGAGGCCGAATCTGCAATTTTCTAGATGCCGCGAGAATTAAATCCAGTTCGACGGCACGATCGACTACAACAATTGTATTTCGACCGAGTTTTTGGGAAAGAAGAGCCGTTTCAATGTATTCCTGGTCTTTAAAGCCATTGCAAATGATATAGGCTCCCGGAGTATCAAGATAGGCTAAGGCGACCAGGAGTTCGGGTTTACTTCCACACTCAAGTCCTAGACGACTGAATTTCCCAAACTCGACGATCTCTTCCACAAGATGTCTCTGTTGGTTGACTTTAATGGGGAAAACGCCTGTGTACTTTCCTTTATAACCGTATTCGCTAATGGAGTTATTAAAACAACTAGATATCAATTGAACCCGTTCACGGATAAGCCCTGGAAAGCGGACGAGCAAAGGAGTACGAATCCCTCGTTCTTGAAGATCTAAAGTTAATTTATAAAGATCGATCTTTTCGTTTGAAGTTGGTAAGCGAACATCAATATTTCCTTCTTTGTTTATTGAGAAGTATTCGGTCCCCCAAAGATCAACTCCGTATAAGGCGGCGCTATTTTCTACTGTCCATTCACTTTGATTTATTTCCACAGGCTTTACTCACTTATGCGTCAATTAATGTTTCTTTATTTTACTATGATGTTAAGAATTTTACCGGGTTTGTAAATGACTTTAACAATATTTTGTTCCCCAATCGCTGTTTTTACTGAAGCGACTTCTCGAGCAAGGCGCATCGCTTCGTCCTCTTCGGCTTCTAGAGAAATAGACACTTTACCGCGCATTTTTCCATTTACTTGCACACCCATCGTAACGGAGTTGTCGACACAAAGATCAGGGTTGAATTTTGGCCAAGGCTGTAAAGATAGTAATGATGTCTCCCCAAGCTTCTCCCAAAGTTCTTCAGTCACATGAGGTGCCACGGGGTTGAGCATTTGCAAAATCCCCTTAAGAAGGGTCGCTGGACGAATTTTGTATTTGTAAATTTCATTAACAAGAATCATCAAGGCACTGATTGCCGTATTGGCGCTCATCGAATCATAATCTTCACCGACCTTTTTTATTGTTTTATGAAAGAGACGTTCAAGCTCTTCTGGAACAAGTTGAGTATCGTCAGCAATGGTCTGACCATTTTCATCGACGCAGAGTCGCCAGATACGATCTAAAAAGCGGCGAGTCCCTTCGATGCCATGGGTGTCCCATGGTTTGTCTTTGTCAAAAGGGCCGATAAAGGTGACATAGACGCGAGCTGCATCAGCACCATATTGGTCACAGACATCATCAGGGTTGATCACATTCCCACGTGATTTTGACATTCTGGCGCCATCAGGACCCATTACTACACCTTGGTGGGCGAGTTTTTGAAAAGGTTCGTCATGGGAGACCAAACCACAATCGAATAAGACCTTTTGCCAAAACCGAGCGTAAAGCAAATGGCCGACAGTGTGTTCTGCTCCGCCAATATAAAGATCAACCGGCATCCAGTATTTTTGTGCTTCAAAACTAAAAAGACCACTAGAATTTTTTGGATCAGTATATCTTAAAAAGTACCATGAAGATCCTGCCGAACCGGGCATCGTGTCTGTTTCTCTTTGGCCTGTTTTCCCAGTTTTAGGATCGGCATACTGAAGCCACTCTTTGGCACGCGCCAATGGCGGCTCTCCATCTTCGGAAGGATTGTAGTCGGCCACTTCGGGAAGTGAAATCGGAAGCTCATCGGATGACAAGGCTTTAACGGTTCCATCATCCATATGAACAATAGGAAAGGGCTCTCCCCAGTATCTTTGGCGGCTAAACAACCAGTCGCGTAATTTGTACTGCACTTCCTTTTTGCCAACTCCGCGATTTTCTAATTCTTGGATCATTTTGGAGATAGCCTGAGGCTTACTCAAGCCATCGAGAAACTCGGAGTTAACTAGTTTTCCGTCTCCATCAAAGGGGAGTTCGGTATCACTTTCCAGCACTCGAACAATAGGTAAATCGAATTTCTGAGCAAACTCAAAATCTCGACTGTCATGTGCGGGGACAGCCATAATCGCGCCCGTGCCGTATTCCATCAGCACATAGTCGGAAATCCAAATTGGGATTCTTGTTTGATTGATGGGATTTAGGGCATAGGCTCCAGTAAAAACTCCCGTTTTTTCAGTGTCCGCTTTTCTGTCTAATTCACTTTTTTTAGAGGCTTGATTTTTGTAAGTTTCAACAGAAGTTCGCTGCTCTTCTGTGGTGATAAGGGTTACAAGAGGGTGCTCCGGTGCCATTACCATAAAGGTAGCTCCAAAAAGGGTGTCTGGCCGAGTGGTGTAAACTTCAAATTGTTTCCCAGATTCCGTTGAAAATTGAATTCGGGCCCCCTCGCTTTTTCCAATCCAATTTCTTTGAGCCGCTTTGGTGGCTTCGGGCCAATCGATCTTATCTAAGTCATTGAGCAATCTCTCTGCATAAGCAGTGATCTTTAGCATCCACTGCTTCATTCCTTTTTGAACCACGGGATGGCCTCCGCGTTCACTGACTCCATTGACGACCTCTTCATTTGCCAATACAGTTCGCAAAGCGGGACACCAATTGACGGGGACGACCTTTTGATAAGCAAGTC
The DNA here is from genome assembly GCA_020435025.1 of Bdellovibrionales bacterium. GTDB lineage: Bacteria > Bdellovibrionota > Bdellovibrionia > Bdellovibrionales > UBA1609 > JAGRAG01. The sequence continues at coordinate 5,220 of JAGRAG010000326.1, forward strand.
CCTTTTCAAAGAGCTTTAAAAAGATCGCCTGAGTTCCTTTGTATGTTTCAGGGTCGCAGGTTGAGATCTCTCTATTCCAATCAAAGCTATACCCTAGTGTTTTAAGCTGTCGTCGGAAAATTTCGATGGTTTCATTGGTGCGTAGCGCCGGGTGGACTCCTGTCTGAATGGCATACTGTTCCGCAGGAAGGCCAAAAGCATCGTATCCCATAGGATGTAAAACATTAAACCCCATTAGTCTTTTGAATCGCGCGACAATATCTGTAGGAGTGTAAGAGGCTAGGTGGCCAACATGTAAGCCGTGCCCTGATGGGTAGGGAAACATATCGAGAGCGTAAAACTTAGGTCTATTCAGATCGATATCCGACTGAAAACACTTAGCTTCTTCCCATTTGTCTTGCCACTTCTTATCAATTTTCTTATGTGGATAGGCCATAGAGTTGCTCCTCAATTCAGATAGCTCAACGCGAAAATTCGCAGATAGTATCAATATAATAGCGAAATACTAAAATTTCAGCCTCTATGTAAGTCATTTCGTGTCGACTTTGTAGAAGAAATTCGATTTCGAATCTAAAAAGTTCTCATCTCCCGTTTGGTCTAGCCGCTTTCTTTCTTCTCTCATCTTTTCGGTGAGTTCTTGGTGAATGGTCGGGTGATCGTCCTGATTTTGAATCTTTTACTTTGTTGATGACCTCTAAATAGCTAGAATGAAGGCATGCATTCAAAAATTGAGAACCAAACCAGAAAGATTTTAGTTGTAGATGATGATATGGCGAGCCGGCGAATCGTGGAGAAAGCTTTGCTTTATGAAGGCTATCAGGTCGAGCTTGCGGAGTCGGGTACGGAAGCCTTATCTAAAATCAATGCTTGGTCCCCCAGTCTAGTTTTGCTGGATGTAAATATGCCGGGTTTAAATGGTCTAGATACACTCAAGTCTTTGCGTTCCAAAGGAGAGTACATATCTACAATTTTTGTTTCTGGCAATAACAACACTGAAGATGTCATTCGAGGATTAGATGCAGGTGCCGATGATTATATTGGGAAACCGTTTGATACCTTAGAGTTACTAGCACGAGTGCGATCTCACCTTCGGAATAAAGATATTCGTGATGAGTTAGCACAGGCCAATAGAAAGCTTCAAGAATTAGTCGACATTGATGATCTGACGGGACTTTTTAATATGCGTTCTTTGTATCAGAAATTAGACTACGAATTAGATCGAGCGACCCGATACAACGGAAGCGTCGCTGTTATCATGATGGACATGGATCATTTTAAGAATGTTAATGACGGCCATGATCATTTATTTGGTAGCTTTGTCCTCGCTGAAGTGGGCAAGATTATTAAATCTAACATGAGAAGTGTCGACTTTGCAGCACGTTATGGTGGTGATGAATTTCTAATTTGCCTGACGGAAATTGACCAGTCTGGCGCAAGGGCTTTTGCCGAGCGATTAAGAAAGAAGATTGAAAATCATTTTTTTGATAATGGAATTTATCAAATTCAATTAACGGCGAGTGTCGGTTTCTCTTATGCTGAGCCTGAGAGAATTGCCGTCGATGCGCGGTCGCTGGTCAGGTATGCTGATAGGGCTCTTTACTCCTCAAAAGAAACAGGAAGAAACCAAGTCCAGCAGTATGTCTTATCAGAACATGAGTTGGGAGATGGCCATCGGATTCCTCCGCAAAATCTACGAAAAAAAGGCTCTTAGTTAGTTTATCCACAACGAAAAGATGTTCTTTACAATAATTTCATGAGAATGGTCTTAAAACGGTTGGACTGTACTGTGGGTTAAGGTACTGTTTGCACGAGGAGCCCCTATGAGATCTACGCATGCTAAAGTTATTCATGAACTTTGTCTGTGGGAATTTAAACATTTCACTATTCAGACTCTAGTTATCGAAAGTCATTGTCTTAAGAAAA
>JAGRAG010000327.1 GCA_020435025.1 Bdellovibrionales bacterium
TCCCTTCCAAGCAGGTGGTCAGGCGATAGCTAGGAAGAATTCTAAAGGCGTTTGGGAAGCTTATCGTGATTCTGAAATGCAATTCCGTTTCTCAAATGAGATGGAAAATCGAATAGACAATTATAAGATATTTCAAATGGTCAATCTGATAAATGGAGAAGAGTACGTGGGATTGACCCCACTCAATTCCCAAAATGCCGAGCTGCTTCGAAAATTTTCCGAAAGTAACGGAGGCGCCATTTGGATTAGAGCCGCTGTGGATGAAACCATCGAAGCTTTCAATAAGGGATTTTTAGTTGTAAAAGACATCTCTCCAGAAATCAAATCTTTACCACTTTCAGAGCTAATTACAGGAGAATTAAGCGATGAGGGGCTGTTCACTCAAGACTTTCAGTTTTTTAAGTTAGGTCAATATGAAGGGTGGGGGGCTAAGGCGCAGTCAGGACTCGTACAATTTGGAAGTCTTGGCTTCAAAACATACTTTCCAGGAAGCGGAGAGGTCGTAGATCCTTTAGCTATCATCTCCCATGAGTTTGGTCATACTCGTTTTGGCCATCCTGATAGTGGAAACGATATCTGTGGAGAGGCGGCAACGGTTCAGCGCTATGAAAATCCGATGCGCTTAGCTCATGGTTATGCCCCTCGAAAAACATATCATGTTTTAAAAGAGAAGATTTTAGTAAATGTGGAGCAAGGACAAGTCTATTCAAGTGAAAACGACATTGCTTCTCCGTTAATGCCTATCTATTTTGCGCTGCCGTTTAAAGAAAACCGATCTTCATATAGTCTTCCGATCTCTTCTTCATCTATTGATGAATGACTCTTTCTATGAGTCAAGGATGCAGTCATTACCCAAAGCTGTTAGATAAATACCTATAAATTGCTCACCTTTTTAAGAAAATGATCTTTAGCTGAGGATGTAGTTTTTTTGTGGGGGTTACAGTCAAATTGGTTAACGGGCCTTTTGAGGAAAGATTTTAGACTTTTGATACTGAGATATCATTTTCTGGAGGAATGGTCTACAAGAGCCTCCACAGGGGCCAACTCCGGCTCCAGTTGCATCGAAGATGAGATCCAGGCTGTAACAACCTTTTGTGATAGCCTGTTCTATGTTGGATTGGGTAACTTGGTTACAAATGCAGACCACTCTGTCTTTTTTGAAAGAACTCAAATGGCTTTCTCTGACTGTAAAAGTCGCTGCTGGATTTGTTGTAAGACCTCGTCTCGAATTTTGCGATACTCTCCTTGAATCAGAGCGCCAGCAGCAAAGAGGTGCCCACCACCACCAAAGTGCTCGGCGATACTTAAGACTTCCATGCTGCCTTTACTGCGAAGGCTTAGTTTGTAAACACTCGTTTGATCCTCTCTAAAAAGAGCTGCAGCTTGCAGTTCTTTGATGTTCATGATCATATCTATTACATCACGAGCATCATCCATTTCTAAGCCGTGATTTTCTAGATCAGAGAGTTTCAGTCGCAAAATAGCAACGGAGCTGTTGTTATAAAATTCGACTTCCCCCAAGACTTTGGAAAGATAGGCAATTTTATTAGGTGTATATGTGGAAAAGAGCATACGATGAATGTCTTCTCCCTCGTGTTCGTAGATAAGAAGTTCTGAGGCGATTAAGTGCGAATTTGAAGAGCTTTTAACGTAGCGAAAAATTTGTGTGTCAAAAGCAATACTCGTGTAGAGTGCTCGGGCAATATTTTTATCCAAGCGAATACCTAATGTTTTTATGATAAAATAAGCTATCTCACCAGTGCTCGCTGCTTGGGTTTCAATAAAGGAGCCCTCTGTGGGGTCAGGACCTTGTTGAAGAACAGGATGGTGATCCACAAATAAAACGCGTCCACACTGTTTTTGCAACTCTTCGTATAAGGGACTCACTTGTCGGTAATCGTTGGTGTCAAAAATCAGTGCTAGATCTGATTTTTGAACTTCACAGGGACCCTCTTCGAAGACTTCTACGAAACTATCTGTGTTTAAAAATTTATATTTCGAAGGGATCGCATCGACACATACAAGTTGAACTTTTTTGCCGATCTTTTTGAGAGCATGATAGAGACCCAGACAAGCACCTAAACCGTCTCCGTCACACTGGCGATGAGTGGAAAGAACGATGGTTTCGGCATCTTCAATTTTTTGAGAAATTTTTTGAACATCAAACTTGTTGAGCCTTGGGATATCAGACATCCGTTTCCTTTTTTCTGCAAAATCAATATGTCTTCATTGTTTCTAAAACTCGAAACGACAAAAACAGGCGGAGTTTCTATAATAACACAATCGGCATTTTTGAGCAGAAAATCGTTGAGACTTAGGTCGAAAATAAGGAAAAGGTATTTGGTCAATGGAATTGCTTTTGTTGAGATTTTTCAATGATCTGAACTTTCATCCGCAATTAAGGGGTGCTGCTGGCTTCGCTTCATTGACACTGGACCAGTTTTAGAGCTTTAAAGGAGTGGGTCTCGATAAAATTGGAAATAATGGGCCAACTCTTTCAGGGAAACTCATTAAATTACGTTTAAAAAAACTGTAAAAGAATAGTGGCAATGCCTAAAAAAGAAAAGAAGCTAAACATATCTGTTAAAGTGGTGACCAGAACCCCGCTTCCCGCAGCAGGATCCAATTTCAATTTGTCTAAAATAAGAGGCACACAAGCTCCCATGGTTGCAGCAATCAGAGCGTTTAAAGGCATACTGATTCCAATAACTACTGATACACCGAGGTGGCCCTTCCATATATAAATAAGTAAGGCAGCTCCAATTCCCGTAAAAAATCCGTTGATTAAACCGACCGATGCTTCTTTAATGATCGCCTTAAAAGCACTTGTAAAACTAAAGTCACCAACAGCCAAACCTCGCGTCACAACCGTTAGAGTTTGGATGGCTGTGTTGCCACCCATCCCAGCGATGATATTGATGAGGCTTGCTAAAATAATTGTTTGACTTAAAGTCTCTTCAAAAAGGCTGATCACCCAGCTGGCAATCGAAGCCAGTCCGAGATTTAAAAACATCCATGGAATTCGATTTTTAACACTTTTTTGAATAGGGGTGTAGATACGATCGTCTTCTTGAAGACCAGCTTGCGCATAAATTTCTGAAGTCGCTTGTTCTTGAATGATATCAACAATGTCATCGACCGTAACAAGACCAAGAATATGGCGACTCTCGTCAATGACTGGTAGAGCGACGAAGTTGTATTGTCCGATAAGGCGTGCGACCTCCTCAGATTCCGAAAAAGGAGAAACTGTAACAACCCTAGGCTTTCGCAAATTTGAGATGGCCATCTCTTTTGGTGCTGTTGCTAGCTGTCGAAGTGAAACCACTCCTGTCAGTCGCTGTTCTGCATCTGTACAATAAATATAGTAGATCGATTCGTTTTGAGCGTGCTGTCTTAAAAGTTCTAAACCTTGTTCGGCGGTGGTGGAATCAAGGAGAGAGAAGAAACTGGTTTGCATCAGGCGACCAGCTGAATCTTCTGGATAGGCAAGGTATTGGCGAATTGTCTTTGCTATCTTCGGATGTAACTGCTCTAACAACAGATCCGCACGTTCTTGTGGAATGTGAGTGAGCAGATCAGCTGATTGGTCGGGACGAGACTTTGAAAAAATCTTTACGAGAGACTTTTCACTAATGTCTTTTAAAAGGCCCTCTAATATGGGATCGGGAGTTTCAAGAAGAGCGTTCACCGCCAAATCTAACTCCACTAAAATAGGCATGAGCCTTCTGTTTTCGTTGCGATCTAAAACCGAAAATATTGAGGCAATTTCACCTGGTTCAAACTTTAATAAAATGGTACGGAGCGGCCTATTTGAGCGACCCACCAGAAGTCTCTTAATAATCGAGATATTTGAGGGGTTTAGCTTCATAATGCTCCTGAGCTGGCCAAAAAATCGCGGTTTTATTTGCTTCTATATTCTCCTTTATATTTGTCTGCGTCAAAGATTTAAGTATAATAGGTGGCTTTAATCCACCATGCTATTGAGGAATAAGATGACTGATCAAAGACAGCCGATGACATTGAAAGGTAAAGAAATGCTGGAAGCAGAATTGAAGCATCTTCTTCAGGTAGAACGTCCAGCCGTTATCAAAGCGATCGAAGAGGCCAGAGATCATGGGGACCTTTCTGAAAATGCCGATTACGATGCTGCAAAAGAAAAACAGGGTTTTATTGAAGCGCGAACAAACGAAATTAAATCCAAATTGGCTATGGCTGATGTTATCGATCCCAAGTCCATCAAAGAAAACAGGATTGTCTTTGGAGCCACTGTAGAATTAGAAGATTTAGAAGATGAGTCTTTGAAAACTTATCAAATAGTTGGAGTGGATGAGTCGGACGTTAAAAACGGTAAGCTCTCTGTTTTTTCTCCATTGTCGCGAGCTCTTATTGGTAAAAAACAAGGTGATATAGTAGAGTTTAATTCACCTTCAGGAGTTCGTGAGTATGAAATCATCAGTTTTACCTATAAATAGTCAAAGATGAACAAAAAGGACTTTCCACCGATTGAGCGGCAAAAGGGTTGGGGAGTTTTTTTGTTGGGGCTAGGAATCTCGCTGATTCTTGGACTGACCATTCAGTCTATTTTTAGTCCAAGAACCTTACAGAATTGGGTGCAATCGCATTTAGTCAATAATGGATGGTCTGATAGAATCGAGATTAAGGGGATTGAGTTAGATTTGAGTCGTTCCACCTTTCCTCGATGGGCATTTAAGGTGGAGGAGCTCGTTTATCAACAATCCGGACGATGTTCTCCTTATCGTGTTTTTCTGCAAGATGTTTATTTGCCCTTTAAGTGGCTTTCCTTGTTAGATGGAAAGCTCTCTTTATCAACAGTACAGGTAGGTCAGGGTGAGTTTCATGTTCGGCAGCCTTGTCAGGAAGAGAAGAGCCACGAAGACTCTGTAGCTTCTAGTTTGAGTGATAGTGAGTCTGTTACTGGAATCGTCAAGACAGAGGGGGAACGGAGGGTTTCCGAAAAGAGAGTGCTCGAGGTATTAAAAGATACTCAAAAAGGCTTAGTAGAGTTACAAGACTATTTTAAGAAGAGATGGGAAGGCGACTGGGAAAAGGGTCGCACCTTTCTGTCGGGAATTGAGTTAAGGAAATTTTCTGTCTTTGATGGAAAGACTCAAAAAAGATGGTTAACGTTTCCTAAATTTCATATTCAATTTATTTCCGAAAGGCGATTGCGATTAGAGAGTCGCATCCAAGTCGACGAGCAGCTGTTTTCACGAACGGTCACTCGTCCTATTAATGTGAGCTTGGAGGTACATCCAGAAAGACTTAGAGTTAAGGCGAATGGACTTTTTCAAGAAGGTCGAATTCAAGTAGAGTGGATGCTTCCTTGGAATGGGGAAGATCAACATCTGAGTTTTAAGACCATAGATTTCCCTTTACGAGTTCTTTCATCAGGTATTCAATCTGTTTGGGATGAAAGCGTGCCTTTGGACTTTCGGAGACTGTGGCTGAGTTGTCGGTGGATCCTAAAAGGTCCCGTTCAGCGGTTGGCAAGTAGTCCTTTAGAAATCAAAAAATGTGAGATGTACGGTAATGGAGGAAAAGTGGCGACGGAGGCACTCCGAATTCATAATACTGATGGCGTCATTAACGTAGATCCTTTTCAAGTTGATTTCGACGGTTTTTCCGTTGGTCATTTCATAAATATAGTGGGACTTGATAGCCCAACAGGTATTTTTAATGATCTTGGACGTATTTATGGTTCTTTTAAGGTCGGTAGTTTGCAAGAAATGTCGGGTGTATTAGATGTGAAGGATATGGAGTTATCATTTTCCAATCATGGAGTCCACGGTAGACAAAAAATAGAGCAAGTACGGTTGGAATTGGATTATTCACGGCAGAGGTTTTCTGGGCTGATAAGTCGTATTCAGTTGGATGATGGAAGTTTTAGTGGAACTCTGTCTTTTAATTTGGATTCTGGATTTAAGAGCGGTGTGGCACAAGTGAAAGTGAAAGAATTGAGTCTGAATCCTTCTATTCAAAAATTATTGGTTGATGGAAATATGTCGGCTATGGAGCTCTATGGTAAGGCAAAAATAAGTGAAGGGGCGATTGAACAATGGAAAGGGACTTTAGGAGCTCAGGAAATTGTTGGTGCGAGTTGGGGCCTTAAGGATTTTAAGCTCAATAGTGAGTGGCACCGAGAGACTATTTTTGGAGACATTCGTGCGGAATCTCTTTATTTCAAAAAAGGAAGTCGGTTTTTACCAATCAGTAGAGCTCTGCTGTTAAATAAAGATATAAGTAATGGAGAGTCTCGTTGGCAGAAGCTTTCTGCTAAAATGGAGTTGAACGCCAAAGAGGGAAAGTGGAAAGATTTAAAAGTCACTTATGAAAATAGTCCTAAAACGCGTATTCTTTCTCATGGAGCTTGGAAGCGCGACAGCGAAATGTTAGGCGTGATTTCCGTTCACTCGCCATTGCTGCCAAAACTAGATTGGACAGTCGTTGGGGATATCAAGTCAATACAGGTGTTTCCCTCGGCAGCCAGCATCCGCAAGATCTTAGTTGCCTCAAAAAAAAATCGCCTACAGGACTCCATTGTTTCTGAAAAGTGGTTTGAAGAAATGGTCGAAGAAAGTCGTCTCCGTGACGACACGACGAAACCAGTTCGAAAAACGGCAGAGCCCGACACAACACCTTCAAGTTCTGTTTTAAAAAAATAACAAACTGCTCCCTTTTATTCGCAATTAAAGGGGGCAGTTTGTTCTCAAAAGAGTGGTTTTGTTAAGAGTTTCTCTAAAGAACGTTCAATGAGTAGCGAGGCACTTTCCGTTAGCTTATCGACAACAGACTTTTTTGGCTTCATAGAAATCTTAATCACTTTATGATCCGTTGATCTTTCTAAAAGATATTGATCACTTGTTTGAATCTTATCTATAAGGCCCTTGGCAAGAGCTTGGCTACCATACCAAGTTTCTCCCGTTGCGACCGCGGCAATTTCTAAACTTTGACGATTTTCACCAACAAATTCTTTAAACAGCTTGTGGGTGTCTTCAATTTGTTCCATGAATTTTTCTCGGCCCTTGTCGGTGATTTCTCCAAGAAGACTGATCGTTCGTTTGTACTCTCCAGCTTTGATCTCTTCGTAATCAATATTATTCTTTTTAAGAAGCCGATGGAGGTTAGGGACCTGTGCCAACACACCGATGGAACCAAGAATGGCAAAAGGAGCTGCAATAATTTTATTAGCAGTACAGGCCATCATGTAGCCGCCACTAGCTGCGACCTTATCGACACAGACGGTGAGAGGGATCTGTTGCTCACGTATTCGTAGCATCTGAGCTGCGGCAAACCCATAACTATGAACCATGCCTCCAGGACTCTCTAGTCGGAAGACCACTTCATCTGTTTTTTCGGCCATCGACAAAATAGCCGTGATTTCATCTTGCATTTGTTCTACGGCGCTGGCTTTAATGTCGCCTTCAAAATCAATAACAAAAACTTTTGGAAGGGACTTTACGGACTTCTCTTCTTCAGCTTCGCGTTTTTTTCTTTCTTTACGAACAGCTTTTAACTCTTTATTTGTAAGAACCTCGTCTTCTAGGAGTTCTTTATATTTTCGAAATTTTTTTGTTAAATCTTCGACGTCGAGGGACGGTTTTTGGCCTTTTCCCTTGGCTATTAATATAGCAAGTGTGATCATGACGGCCATGATGCCACCAACGACAATAAGAGTTTTTCCTGAAAAGAGAGCGAATTCGACCAAATACTCCACTAAGGACTCCTCGAAAAACGGGTTGGCATTTAAACTCTCATTGGATCTACGTCGAGTCAATTGGCGAAAAATGGACATAAAAGGCAGTTGTGGCGCACAATAAGGAGGATGACTATGATGATTCGAAGGTCTCTTTTTTTTATAGCTCTTTGCATTGGTATTAATGCTTTTGCTGTTGATCAGGATTCCGTCGAGGAATTTAAAATCCGAAAACAAACGGTTCATGATCGCTTTGAAGATTTTTATGCGCGGCAAAAAAGAGTAGAAAAGGCCCGTAAAGAGAGACTGATTGCTGCTCAGGAGCAGGCTGAGTTTCGAAAGCAACAAGAAGAAATTCGTGAAAGAAATCGAAAGCGCTTTAAGCGTCCCGTAAAAATTTCGAATGAGGAAGCCGAGAAGCTGCACGAAGAAAAGCTAAAAAAACAGGCGAAAAAGCGAGCGGAGTTGCTAAAATTCTACCTTAAGAAAACCAAGGAAGAGGTCCGCCTGAAAGAAGAAATCAAAAAGATTCCTGAAAATGATGAACTTAATCTGCCGAAGTATGATGAGATTCTGTGGTCGAAGGAAACAGCTGAGAAAAAGAGAGGCCAGTCAGGTTGGTGATTCCTCTAAAGAGATGAACGAGAATGCCAATCATAAATAGCATGAGAGGCAACGCAATCACGACATAGCCTTTCCATGTCATTTCTGCAATCTGTTCATTAAGTAGTGTTGTCTGTTGAGCCTCAGACAGTGCAGAATCTATAGGCGTAAAAATCGACTGTGCTAAAACAAAATTTAAAAAAGCACTCATGAAAAAGGAAGACGATAGCAAAAGTGTCGATTTTTTCAGCAGTTTGCCAAAAGCCTTTTCATTGCCTTTTGAAGAGAGAAGATTGTGAATGAGTGGAAGATCTAAAACATTGGGATTGATAGCCATAGTTTTCATAAAAGGCTTGGTCGTAAAAGCAGAGATCAATACCGCGATGCCAATTAGTGCTGGAAAGGCGGCCTCTTTGACGGCAAACCAATAGCCTTCCATTTTCATCAATGCAAAACCCCCGGTCATCAATACATTTGCAAATCCGAAAATCGAAAGGTAGTTTGTTTTTTTCTTAGAAAAATAATCATAGGCTCCATAAACAATTGGTATGGCTAAACCAATAAGAAGGGCTAAGAGGGGACCTTTTTCTCCTAATAGTGGGCTCAGTTTTTTCAAAGCCAAAACCGGAAGAACCACGTTAAAAATGATATCAAGTAGAGGATTTTCTTTATTGCGAGGTCTGCTTGTCGTCACGAATCTGCCAATGTTGAAATTGAGTTTTTTCCAATTTAATTGGGCATTTTTAGAAGTCAACCATATAGACTTTCACCCTTAAGATCTTGGTCTGGTTCCTTTTTTAAATGGCGTTTCTATTAGACGGATTTGTAAAGGACTGAAATACTAAATTCTATGATGTCAGGTGTCGAAATGGGAAGTCTCAGCAGTGTGTTTCTGTTGCTGGTGCTCTTTCAACTAAAGCATTTTATTGCCGATTACCCTCTGCAGCGTGAATACATGCTCAAGAAAGGTTTACCAGGGTGGGACTTCGTTAAGCCACTGTCCCTTCACTGTTTCGTTCATGCCCTGGGCACCGGATTGATTGTTGTATGGATCAACCCTCATTTTATATGGCTCATTTTCGTGGACTTTTCGAGTCATTTTATAATGGATAGGATCAAGTCGGGGCCCAAATATTTAGGACGGTTTCGGGACAAAAATACGGCCGTTTACTGGAATTGTTTTGGTCTCGATCAGATGGTTCACCATCTTACTAATTACTTTATGATTTGGCTTCTTATAACTCACACATCATAACTCTTAAACGACTCCCTTTTATTTGCAATTAAAGGGTGTCGTATAAGTGCTTTTTGTAGCCAAATCAGAGGAGAACTGATAGATCCCCAAAATATGAAAACAAGCTTGGTGCACTGGCCTTCCGAGATTTTTGCCTACTTTTGTCTTTT
>JAGRAG010000328.1:0-5194 GCA_020435025.1 Bdellovibrionales bacterium
AGTGTGACTTTAGTAGATCCGAATGAAGGGGAGTATTTTGTTATAGCAGTCTGTCCTTTATTGCAAGCAGGGGCTACTGTCGAATGGTCTCAATCCTTGTCAAATCTCGATCCCTCTGCTTTACAGGCTCTTTTGCAAGAAGGAAGTATCAGTGGTTCGAAGTGTTATTTTATGGGAAGGCAGCTGCGCCAGAGGGGGAATGCACGATGAAGATCTTTTTCAAAGTATTCTGGATCGTCTTAGCTTTTAGTGTTTTAGGAGTCTCTTTTGCATCTCCGCGTCCAAAGGAGTTTCAAGCTTTGATCGTATCGGCAACGGACTCTTTTAAAAAAAATGAGAGCCAGCTGAACTATGCAAAAAAAGATGCTGAAAGGGTTGCGAAAGCGATGCGAACAGCGGGGCGTGTGCCGTTTGGTTCTATTTTGCATCTCGAGAATCCGTCGACGGTTGAGTTCAATAGAGCTGTAGAAAAAATGAGTCGCACCGGTACTAAGAAATTTATGTTTTATTATACTGGGCATTCAGATGACCAAGGAATTCATCTTAAAGATGGTAAGATTGATCGAAGCAAGTTCCATGACATTCTTAAAAAAATTCCCTCTAAAGTGAAGGTCGTGATTTTAGACAGCTGTTTTTCTGGCGCTTTGAAAAGTAAGGGTTATAAAAAATCAGAAGCCATTGATTTAGTGAAAATCGATAGGGATGAACCTACGGGTTCAGTGATCTTGACGTCTAGTTCGGGTAATGAGTTTTCTTATGAAAGTGAAAATTTAAAGGGAAGTATCTTTACCTATCACTTGGTTTCAGGGCTCTATGGACAAGCGGATGGCAATAAAGATGGTCAAGTGACCATTGATGAGCTTTACCAATATGTTTATGCCCAGACCAAGTATCAAAGTATGGTATCTGGGGGGGCGACTCAGAGTCCGGAGTTCCTTTCTAAACTGAGTGGCCAGGGCTCTTTAGTTGTGTCTTATCCTAACTTGGTGAATGGTCAGATTCGCCTTCCTAAATCTATGCAAGGAAACTTACTACTGGCCGCTTCAAATGGTGTGACGTTTTTTCAATTTTATAAAAATAAGGGGGAAGAAAAAGTTATAGGGATTCCTCGAGGCCAGTATCAGATCCGTCTTGAAAAGGAACGTCTCATCGGCACAGGAGATCTAGAGCTTCTGGAAAAGGAGACCATTAATTTAAGCGAGCAGCATTTATCGTGGAAAGAAAAACCGAAAGTTAAGGTCGAAAAAAAAGGTTGGGGACAGCAGTCGGAATTTCTCTTCGGCTTTAAGTTCGGAAGACACCCTGGTTATCAGGATGCGTATGAAAGTGGAAATGTCACTGATCTTTTTTTACTGACTCCAGCAGGTGATCTATGGGGAGCTCAGTGGCGTGCGGTGATGTCCTTGGGAGGGCAAACATTGGGAGTATTGAACTCCCAGAAAGAAGAATCCTTTAACCGTATGCTGATTGGTGGTGAAGTTTCATTTGCCGGTGATTGGATGATGAGCAATCGTTGGTTGATCGAACTTGTAGGAGGACAGGTTACCTCAAATGAGAGTAGCTCAGTGTCTAAGAATCATTCGGTCACTCGTCTCAGTTTCGGCATGCGGGTTGTTCCTGAAACTATGCCACTAAAAATGGGTCTACATGTTGGATTTGAGACCATTCGGATTGGCAGTGTCGAAGCAAAAAGTAGTGCTTTACTAGGGCTATCATTTTCTTACTAGGGTTTTATCAAACGTCCTCCTTTCATTGCAGGCAAAAATTCAACTTTTAAGTCCATTGAATTTTTGTCTGCAATGAAAGGGGGACGTTTGGAGAGCTATTCGGATAGAACACGTAAGTAACTTTTTACGGTTCTCTCCAAGCCTAAGTAAAGAGCTTCGCAGATAAGGGCATGGCCTATTGAGACTTCTTTGAGCATTGGTAGCTTTTTAACTAAATAACCTAAATTGTCTAAATCGAGATCATGGCCAGCATTGATTTCCATGCCAGACTCAAATACTTGGACGGCAATTTTTCGGTAAACTTCTGTTGTTGCATCTTTCTTTTCAGATTTAAAATTTTCTGCATACATTTGAGTATAAAGCTCGATTCGATCCGGAGAAACCCTCTCTAGAGCGGCCAGTTCGCCATCAAAAACATCGTATGGGTTAATGAATAAAGAACTGCGGATTCCCCAGTCTTTTAAATTTTGGACAATAGGTTTAAGAAACTCCTCTCTTTCAAGAGGGTGCCAACCAGCGTTGGAAGTTAAAACATCCGGAGGATCAGGAACAAGTGTGCACTGGTCTGGACGGATTTCTTTCATCATGACAAGAAACTCGTCAGAGGGAAATCCCTCCACATTAAATTCAATGGTTTCTTCTGAGGGAAGGGTTGAGTTGTGTTCTTTTAGCCAAGCAGATATCTGGTAGACGTCCGCACGAGTGATGTGTCTCTCATCGGGCCGGGGGTGAACGGTGATTCCTCGAGCTCCATAACGTACAATGTCTTGGCAGGCCTTTAAGACATTAGGGTTATTTCCGCCTCTAGCATTTCTAAGGGTTGCCAACTTGTTCACATTTACACTTAACTGAGTCATAGAAAGTTCCGGTTCGTTGGGATATCTGATGTTTTTTGGCCAGGACACACCCTGAGAAAAAAACCGCATAGTCAGGAATTCTAACTCTCCTCCTAGGCGTAGGAAAAGTCAAGATTCTGAAATTGATAGATAATAGTGGATTTCCACAAACTTCGAGGTTCCCTTCTTGATTATACGGCGTGTCTTGTGTACAAAATGGAAAATATAAGGAAATTAGACCTTAGAGTTGCTCTTTGTTGGGAGAGCGATTTAACAGTCCAATGGGGTGTCTTCATGACGGAAAATAATAAATTTATAAAGAAGTCTTTAGAAAAAAGTGTGGGTGTTTTAAGTTCTGAAGGAGCGTTAATGGTTTCAACGGGACAACATACTGGCCGCTCTACAAAAGAGCGTTACGTCGTTCGGTCCAGTTCTGTAGAGAGCACCATTGATTGGGGGAAGGTCAATCAACCGGTCTCTCCTGAATTTGCGGCAGAGTACTTTGCGGCTTTAAAAAAAGTGACAGTCAGAGAAGACAATCCAAAAATGCAAGGATTTGTTGGGTGTTTTCCCATTTCCGTTTTTTCAACGTCTTCTTGGCACATTGCTTTTGCGCAGAATATGTTTCGTGAATCGGCGATTGAATCAGTTCAAGATCTTGTCCCCGGGAACGTGCAAATTGAGATCTTTCACTACCCAGAAGGAACGGTTTCGGAACTGGGCCTTTCGGAAGCTTTTCCTCATGACACGGCCATTATTTTAGATCCTGAACAACTGAGAGTAGGAATCGTGGGTACAGCCTACGCGGGCGAAATTAAGAAATCTGCATTCACTTTGTGTAATTATTTAATGCCTGAGTTTGGAATTATGCCGATGCACTCTTCTGCAAACTGTCTTCCTGATGGATCAAACTCCAGTGTTCTGTTTGGGCTTTCCGGCACCGGAAAGACGACCCTCTCTGCGGATCCCAGACGGAGCTTGATCGGTGATGATGAGATTGTTTGGACCAAAAATGGTCTTTCAAATTTGGAAGGCGGCTGCTATGCCAAATTAATCAACCTAGATAAAGACAAAGAGCCCGATATTTATGAGGCGGCCAATCGCCCGGGATCTATTATGGAAAATGTTTTTTTCGATCCTGTAACTAAGGTGGTCGATTTTACCGATGATCGTTACACTGAAAACACTCGTGCCAGCTACAGTATTAGTGCCTTGGATAAAGTGTTTGATCAAAATATTGAAGCTCAGGCGCCTACTTCGATTGTTTTTCTAACGGCCGATGCTTTCGGGGCCTTGCCGGCGGTCGCAAAACTGAATTCTATGCAGGCCCAGTATCACTTTATTTCAGGATATACGGCGAAAGTGGCTGGTACGGAAATTGGGGTGACGGAACCAACGGCGACCTTCAGTGCCTGCTTTGGTGCGCCTTTTATGCCTAGGTCTGCATCCGTTTATGGAAAGCTCTTAGCTGATTTAATTGAAAAGTATAACGTCTCAGTTTGGTTGGTTAATACGGGCTGGATGGAAGGCGGAGCGAGCCAGAGTGAACGTTACCCAATTCCCGTCAGTCGAGCGATTCTTTCTGCCATTCAAAGCGGCGAGCTAAGCGACGTGCCGACCGAAAAGCATCCCGTTTTTGGGTTCGACGTTCCCACAACGGTTCCCGGTGTGGCCAAGGAATTTTTGTCCGTACCTTCGGGGCCGGCGGTCATGACTCTTGCTAAAGAGTTTATGAAAAATGCAGAGGCCTTAGGGGACAAGATGAGTGAAGAGGTCCGCGATCAGGGAGGGCCTCATATTTATAATTGAGTGAGTTTACAATTGGTGGATTGAGTGACGTCTGAATCCACCTGATTTTTTTCTAATTTTGCTTTTTTAAATTGGGAATATGGGAAGGGGCCAAACCCATGATTTTGTGAAAGGCCTTGTTAAAGCCTCCAGGTGTAGAAAAGCCTGAAGAGACGGCGGCATCCAAAACGGAAATGTCTTGAAAGAGCATCTGGCATTTCGCATTCATAATCCTAAGTTTATTTCTATACAAAGAAGGCGAGAGTCCAAAGTCGGCATAAAAATGGCGAGACATCACTTTAAAGTGAAAACCTAAATTGTTTGCAACTGTTTGAATGGATAGATCTTCTGTAAAGTGGGAGTCGATATATTTTTTCGTTCGAAGTCCTATCGCCGAAACATTTTCTAGAGGGAGCAGGGGCTCCTGGTGGTGAACGGCATCCAATTCGGCTATCAGATCGGAAGTTCGTGCAAATATCGACTTTGTCCTCCAAGGAATCAAAACGGCCCCTTGATTCCACTTTAATGGAAGGGGCGTCGGACTGATGTAGGCCTCCCATTGGAGTGGGCCAGGGTCAAGTTGCCACTGAACCATGGAAAAAGGGGGGCAGAGCAAGGCATATTCATTGGGTCGGCGGACCCATTGTTTATTGGCAAACACCTTAACGTCTTGAGCTTTCTCGCCACGAAGGAACAGCCACCAAAACTTGCCAAATACATCTATTTGGCGATTTGATCGTGGCCAAAAATGATCTCTTTTAATGAAGACAAGATCTTGATCGAAGCGCTGAAACTCGCTTGAAAACGTCTGTCCTTTGACAATACCTCTATCCACTTAAGGTG
>JAGRAG010000328.1:5209-7097 GCA_020435025.1 Bdellovibrionales bacterium
AGTGTCTCTTTATGATCCATGAGAACTCATAACGTATACAATATTTGCATTATTTTGTAAAATTAAGGCTCGACCTCGGAGTAGAAATATTCTCTATGTCAAAAAAGTCCGTTTTGGAGCGATTCTTTTTCAAGTGAGGTGCTAACATTTTAAATGTGAAACAGTGATGAATAAAAACTTTAACTAAAACCAATAGTCCGTAATTGGTGATGGCTCTGTCATTGTTTTGTTTGAAGGTGTAACAAGTGAAGCTGAGATCTCGTTTCGTAAAAAAATCTCTAGGTCGTTTTGCTCGAACGATGTTGCTGTTAATGCCAATTTCGTTACGATATTCTTTTTATAGAAAGTTTGTTAAGGTTCCCAGTAAAATAGATACAAGTGTTCGATTTAAGATAGCAGAGACAAAGGACGAGTTAGAACAAGCTTTTCATTTACTCTATAAGGCTTATGTATCAGTGGGACTTCAACAAGAAAATGAGTCGCAATTACGTGTCACTCCCTATCATGCATTACCCAGTACAACAATTCTCATTGGTGTGAAAGAAGATCGTGTTGTGGCTACCTTGTCCTTAATTGCCGATAGTGCGTTTGGCCTTCCTAGCGATTGGGCCGCGGATTTATCTGATATCCGTAAACGGAGCAAGAGAGTGGCTGAAGTCTCTGCTCTAGCTATAGCTAAAGAGTATCGAGGGCGGCTTTTGTGGCCATTATTGAAATATATGTATGAGTACTGTACACGATATTTTGGCGCAGATATCTTAATTGCGGCGCTCACGACACCTTCTCGAGCCCATGAACTCTATGAATCTGTTTTAGCTTTTGAGAAAGTGGAAGAGCAGGCTACGGAAGACTATGCATTTTCAAATTATATCCCAGTCGTCGTTGAACATCTTGATTTAAATAAGGCAGTTGATAAGTTTGCAAAGCTCTATGCCCACAAAAAGAATCGAAAGAACCTTTATTCCTATTTTCGTGAATTTGTCGATACTCGATTTGTCTTTCCCAAAAGAGAGTACTACCATTTGGATGATCCAGTTATGACTCCAGAGCTTGTTGACTATTTTTTCAATCAGGCCACAGATTGTTTCCAAAACCTCACCGTCGAACAGCAAGTGAAACTTTACTCTTTACTTCCGACTGCCGAATACCGTCAGTTGTTGCCAGGAACAAAGTTTGTAACTCCAATATTTGCGAAAGATAAACGCATGCGTCGATTTAATGTCAAGTGTCGGGGACAGCTTTCCGTTTCTCAAGATCAGACTCTTGAGATGACCGTTATAGATGTATCAATTGGAGGATTTCGCGCTATTGTCAAAGGTTTGGAGATGGGGTCGCAAGTCTATCATAGCCGAATACAGGTTGGTGACTTTGAAGTCATTGAAGTGAAATGTCAGAAAGTGTGGGGATTTGAAAATGAGGTCTATGGCTTTAAACTGCAGTGGCCTCGAGATCATAAGTGGGAAAAATTAGTGGCCCATCTTGAACAGGATTTAGACCGTCCACAGGAGAAAGTCCAAAAGTCAGCTTAGGAGATAAGTGCATGAGTGCCAATTGGAGCGTAACTTATAAGAGAAGCTTTTCTCGCAATATTGGTATTCTGACCGAACAAGAGCAGGATCGACTCTTAAAATCAACGGTAGCCGTTGCTGGCCTTGGTGGGATCGGTGGTGCGACGTTTCTGGCGCTTGTGCGAATGGGGGTTGGCCGATTTCATATTACAGATATAGATGAGTTTGGAATCGAGAATCTCAATCGGCAGATGGGTTCCGATCACAGCTCCTTAGGCCGTCCAAAAATAGAGGTGATGGCTGAAGAGGCTCGCAAAATCAATCCTGAGGTGGAGATTGTCCTGTGGCCAGAAGGAGTCAACAAGGACAATGTGAGTGTT
>JAGRAG010000328.1:7112-8103 GCA_020435025.1 Bdellovibrionales bacterium
TCGCTGACTGTATTGATTATTTTTGTTTGACACCCAGGGAGCTTTTACTATCTCAAGCTGAAAAAGACCAGATCCCAATCTGTTTTGTTGCACCATTAGCGTTTTCTGCCACCTTGCTTGCTTTTGAAAAAGGGTCGATGAGCTATAAAGAGTACTTTGCGATTGATGACACTATGGATTCATTTGAAAAGTTACTAAGAATCTCAATAGCTATTGCCCCAAAAGGTCTTCATCAAAAGTATATGAACTTTACAAAAGAGCAGCTTGTCGAAATGCAGACAGGACCTTCGATTGCTGCTTCAATTTACTTAGGTGGTGGATTATTAGCGGCCGAAATTTTATTTTCTTTAACGAACAGAAGAAAGCTTTTTTCCGCTCCCTTTTATTCACAATTTGATCTTTTAAGGGGACGCTATGCTCGAGGAAAGCTCCTTTGGGGAAATAAGGGGCCTATTCAGAGGATTAAGATTTGGAAAGCCAGAAAAGACTACATTTCAGAAAAGGAAGCTTTTTTAAGTTTTATTAAGTAATTGGTATACGATGGGACGTCCTCAAAGACACTCATTTTGTGGCTATTTGCGGTGTTAAATTTGGCGGATTAGGTTGGAGAGATTGAAGCATTCGATCCAAGTGTACAGGCCCTAATAATCCTCTGTATTTAGAATAATTTTGTCGAAAATGGGCCTCCATAGAGTAATATTTTTCAACAAATATTAAGACTTTGTAATGCCAAGAGGATTAGGATTTTCTTCTGGATTTTCTTCATCTATTTAGCTCATACTTCAACCTATTCTAAGTTGTAATTTTGAGGTTGTTTTGCGTATTCTTTTACTCATTATGTTCGGTCTATACTCTGTGCCTGGGTTGGGAGCAGTGAGCTCTCAATCGATTCGTCATTGTGAAGGCGAAGACTGGAGCTTTGTTGGCTTTAATCGCTTTCATGGAAGAAATTTAGAGTTTTCTTATATTATGAATCGTCCCTTCCAAGCAG
>JAGRAG010000329.1:0-8035 GCA_020435025.1 Bdellovibrionales bacterium
CGTACCACCAGTCTTTATTAAAAATAGAAGCATTTTGGTTTTCCATTTTTTTGAAAATTTCAAGCCCGCGAGCTTCAATTTGTGATTGATGAGATTCGGGATTTAGCTGACTCTTCATATAAAAACTTCCTCTATAATTTGAACCAGACTCATGGGATGTAGGATGAAACTCCACTTGTAACCCCCTTTGATAAGATCTTCGTCTGTTGGTTGGGAATATTGTCGGTGAAGGACTCAGAAAGCAAGATGAATCGTGTAATTGCAGAGTTTTCCTACCTTAAAAAGAGAGTTAGAAATAAGGAAGAGCTGTAAAAATATCTTCAATTGACGCAATAGCTAAGCATTCGTTTTGTATGGTTCCGAAATTGCTAGTTTTCGTCGTGGATCAGTCCTGTTTTAGGGTTTATAGTCTCGTTGCTTCCGCTGAAAGACTCAGGTAGGTGGGCCTTCGAATTGCGCAGGTCGGGCCGCGTAGGTCGGGCCGCGCAGGTCGGGCCGCCGAGGTAGCGCCCCTTACTTACGTGAGCATCACACCATCAAAGCTTGTTTTTGAGAGAAGAGACGGCACTAGAAATTTAGAGATGGGACAGGCCGATGAGGAGAAATGCGATTCAAAAAGATCTAAGAATTTCAAGCGACTCGTCGGGCGACCTTTCAGGCGACCTTTCAGGCGACCCAAAAGTGTCGATTGAGCCGGCTGTGCTATATGAGAAGAGACTTGTCAGTAGAGAATAAAAGTTCTGGGAAAATAAAAAATCTTAAGATAAACATTTTATTTGGATAAAGACGTCTCGTAGGCATAGGACCCATGTGAAAAGGGTGTCACCTGTCTACAAAGAAAAGTATGGAGTCAAAGTATGGCTGGAAAAGACGAAGTTCGAAAGTATTTATCGGCAAAGCAAGGCCTCCGAGCCACTTTTACCGTTGCCACTCATGTCGTTCGAGAGATGCAGTCCATTCAGAATACTTACCCTGTTGCGTCTCTGGCTGTGGGGCGATCGATGGTAGCTGCTATTTTGTTGGCGAGTGTGCAAAAGAAAGGACAGGTTGTGAGTCTGCACTTTAAAGGAGATGGACCGCTTGATACTTTTATTGGGGAAGCGACGTTTGAAGGAGAGGTGAGAGGTTATACGAAAAATCCACAGCTAGAAGTCCCACTCATAGATCACAAAATTCTTGTTGGTCCGGCTATTGGTAAAGGGACCCTCACTGTGGTTCGAACCTTTGGATCAGATCCTGCTCAAAAAGGAAGTGTTGAGATTCAAACGGGCGAGGTGGGTGACGATGTCGCCTATTTTTTACATAAGTCAGATCAGATTCGCTCGTTGGTGACTCTTGGAGTAAAGGTCAACGCATATGGAAAGGTGGAGGCAGCGGGAGGAGTTCTGATCGAACTTATGCCCGATTATGATGAGGCGATCGTCGATCTACTTATGAATAATTCGCTAAAAGTAGCTTCTATCAGTGAATTGATCGCTGCAGGCGGAGGAGCTCTGGAACTTAAAGACTTATTTTTAAAAGATATAGAAGTTCACGAAATCGATCACCCTCATGAGCTTACATATACGTGTCGATGTTCCAAAGCGCGTTTGATTCAGGCGATGGAGCTTTTCCCGGTTGAGGATTTAGAAGATATCTTAAGAAAAGGAAAAGAAGTCGAAGCTAAGTGTGAAATCTGTGGAAGAGTTTATGAAATCTCTCTTGAAAAAATTGAAGAGATTAAAAACAAAGTTCGAAAAACGACATTGCATTAGGCTTAAAGGTCTCGATTTTGATCGAGGTGAATATTAAGATTTAATTTATCCCAGACATTCATCTATGACTTTAAAGTGTGTTCATTAGCATAGTTTTTAGAGGTGTCTGATAGCACAGAACCCTTAATAAATAGGGGTTCTAGATGGAGACTTTAAATCTAAGTTCACTTGACGTTTTTTTAATTGTGTCCACTGTTTTATCTACAATTATTATTTATTTTGAACGAAAACTCTTGATTTTCGGTTGATCCACGGTAGTTAAATGATCAACAAACCAATCTCTTTTAATGTAACTGCCCGTTGTGGCGAATTAAATTGAAGAGTAGACGAATTGCATATGCCAATTCTATAATAGAGCTGGATCGGCTTTAGGGAGGCGCGGTGATAAATCCTAAGATACTGATAGTGGAAGACGAGGTTGATGTCCGTGATTATCTATTGTCTGTGTTACAAGACGAAGGGTTTACGGCTGTCGGTGTCGCTGATGGGATGAATTTAATTGATCATTTAAGAAAGTATGAACCTAATCTAGTTCTTATGGACTATCGTCTACCGGGAAAAAGTGGAGTGGAGTTGGTCCAGCAAGTTCGCGGATATGCTGACTTTAATAATATTCCTTTCATTATGGTGACCGGTCTTGATGGAGAGGATGAAAAGGTGGCGGCTCTGGAGTTAGGTGCCGATGATTATATTGTTAAACCCTTTTTGCCGAGGGAGTTGGCGGCTCGTATTCGGGCTGTTCTAAGAAGAGTGAGTGACCAGAATGCCAACCCTGTTTCTCAATTGGAGGCTAAAGATCTAGTCATTGATTTGAAATCTCACTCTGTGTTTTTACAGGGAAGTGAGATTCACCTGACATTAACAGAGTTTCGAATTTTGGTGGCACTACTTCGTAATAAAGGACGAGTCTTGTCTCGGGATCAATTAAGGGAAGAAGCTTTGGGGAACTTGAATGTAACGGATAGAACCATTGACGTTCATATGGCCTCATTACGAAAAAAGCTCAACGGGTGTGCCGATTTTATGCAAACGGTCAGAGGCGTCGGATACCGCTTTACCGATTCTTAACCATTTATCCGCAATGAAAAGATGCCGTTGGCAAAGGGTTTAATTTTTTCCCTTCAAAGCATCATCGAGAATTCTCATGTCATAAGAACGATCATTCATCAGATACTGGATGTTCATGATCAATTTATAGAGTTCTCGTTCTTTTTTGGAACCAAAGACGAAGCTGAGTTCTTTTGTGTCTTTGGCAAACCAATGCATTTCGAATCGAAAGACATCGATCAGAGCCTCTTGAGGAAGTAACGAGGTGATAAACCCAATTCCGATGGTTTTAAAAAGATCGTTTCCTTTTAGTCCTAAAAAGGCACGCTTTGCCGCATAAGGATCTTCATGGCTTTGTATAGCATGATACATGTGATAGGCGATGTAACAGATGTCCCCGGTGTACTTATCTCGTCTCAAGATGCCGCGAAGTCTTTCACGTAAGTCTTCAGAGGCACAATATTCTCCGGAAATATTCCGATGAGACTCAGAAACATTTAAAGGACCAGAAAGATCGTTTAAGTATTTTCGTAACTCGGTTTCGAACTCACGCTGTGAAAAATGTCTTAGAAGCTCAAAGGCACTTTTGTGAAAGTAGTAATCAATAACAACACGTGCGTTTTCCCGTTTTTTTAGGTTATCCCACTCGCCCCAAGAGATCGTTTCATAAATGCTTTTAGGTAAATGTTCTTGAATCAGGGTACGAATCTGCATCTGATTGTACTTTTCAAAAACCTTGTCATAGTAATTCAAATAGCCCCCTAAACTTAAAAATTCAGTGGGGTTTTGTTGAGCGTCCTCTCGAAAAACCATGTTGTATGAGAGTTCGCCTTTTTTGCGTCCTAAAAGGCCAAAAAGTAGCTTGAAGTCTGTGATTTCAGTAAATGAGGGAAACCCATAATACTCACGGTCACCATTTTCAGTGATGCGTGACAAATGGGAGTCACGGAACATGGTGTTGTTACCCAAGCGGAGAAGGTCAAATCCGATTTTAATATGACCTCCATTGAAGCTATTTTTATTTTGGCCTTTAAAGAGTCTTCGAGCTGTACGGTCTTTGGTTTCTATACCGTTTGCTAACTCTTCTTGGATCACGGAATCAATGTCTGCAAATTGGCCGGTTACGGTATCTAAAATTTTTGACGTAGAACGGGTCGGGTTGACCATGCTCAAGTCAATAAGGTGAGAAAGTTCCGTAGAAGAACTTAAGATGGAGTCATAGGACTTTGCAATTCGTGGTGTATCTAGCTTTAAGATGTAGTCCATAAGAAACATTTTTTCACTTCCAAATTGAACTCCTAAATCTAAAAGTGTAAGCCCAACGAGTTTCTTGATATATTTATCAACAACCGAGACCCCAAATATGTCAATGCCATCCTTTAAAGAAAGTCTTCCACCAATCTGATCGTATTTTCTTTGGGTTGAAAAAATCTGTAAACGGACTCGGTTGTTTGCAAGCCGATAGACACGAACTTCAAATTCGCCACGAATGATATAGTGAGAATACAGTTGGGCCGTCAGCCATCCATGAGTGTGCGCGTAAGAGGCGCCAACTGAAAAGATAAGCTCAGTGCGAAAACTCACGAGGTCTCCCACTTCAAGCCGGTCGATCGCTCTTTGAGCTGTTATGGGGAGTCGATCAATGAGAAGCGAAGTGGGAGGAGCTACGAGAGCCTCTTTTTGATTTGGAAATTGCCGGACAACGGCTATCTCTGTGTCGCGTTTGATTCTCAATCCTATGTGCTTATCGACATCTATGTAATCAGTGGGATTGACATCAAAGTTCAGTTGAAGGCGATCGACTCGAGTGTAGTAGTTTCCTAGATAAGAGGGCTCGACTTCGTAGCGATACTTTAAAGAGGTGTTGATTCCATCTGCTAAATCTAAATCTACGAGGGGGATGTTGGTTTTAATATCAAGCCGTTCTAGCTTATCAATAAGCCAGTTATCAGCAAATGCGAAGTGCGCACTAAATAGGCATAAAGCTAAGATCGTCTTATTTAACATTTAAAGTCCCCTTTTGAATCCCTAATACTTTAAAAGATAGAAGTAACGGAAACTCACAAATAGGGACAACCTAACTGTTAGAAATGAGTGCATTTTGAAAAATGGAAACGAGGGAGGAAAAAGACGTTTCTAGTGATCTGTAGCAATTACATCTTGAAGACAGCGTGGCTTTTCAGTTTATGTGCTGTGTCTAATTTAAAGGGCTTCAGGGGACTGTCCATAGACGTACAACGTCCAATCAGGAAACGGGATTTTACGGTCTTGGGAGCGCACCAGCTGATAATAAACGAGGTTTCTTAAGACGAGTTTAATGTAATTTTGAGTTTCTTCATAAGGAATGTCTTCAATAAACTGAATCGTGTTTCCTCGGTACCTTGTGGCAAACCATCCATTGATCGCCGACTCGGCAGCATTGTAGGAAGCAACGGTCCGAATGAACTGACCCTTGTGACGATCCATTAGATCTTGGAGGAGAGCCGATCCTATCTGAATATTCGTTAGTGGTAGAAAAAGATCTTGAGGAGTTTGATACTGGATGCCCTTTTGGTTAGCGATTTTTTTTGCACTTCGAGGAAGGATCTGCATTAAGCCAAAGGCATCAACAGGGCTTCGAGCTTTTGGGTTAAATGCGGATTCTTGTCTCATAATCGCATAGATGAGTTCCGGTGCGACCTTAAATTTACTTGCGGCCAGTTCCACCTGTTCTTTAAAGGGGGTTGGAAACAGCATCGGAGCGGCTCTGTCGTATATTTCTCGTCGTAACGATTTTTTTAAAAGAGCCACTTCATAGCGAAGTCGAACATAGTGGCCTGCACTTTGATAGAGTTTTAAAACTTCTATCCAGGGAACAAACTCATCTAGTTTAGATTTTCGCAGAGAGTGAGCGATGGTTTTGATGTAATTCAAAGAAGCCTCATTTTCACCAAGTGAGATCAACCATTGAAGCTTGAGGGGCTCATAATTGGTGAGCCACTTTGAAATCAGTTTCCTATGCTCTAAGTCGAATGTCAGCGGGGAGATTTCTTCGGAAGTTAGGGAAATAGGACGATCTATTTCCCGACGTGCAAGAAGCCCATAATATCCTATGGTGTCGTCATCAGCCAGCTCCTTAAATAATTCTTGAGACTCTTTTTTACGTCCTTCTTCTAAAAGAGTCATCCCTAGCCAAAATTTGGCACGATGACGATCGTAATCTTTATCCTGGTCCAGTTCAGCTAAAAGATGTGAAAAGACTCGTATGGCTTTTTGGCTCTTGCCGATTCGTCGGAGGTTCCATGCGTAGTACCAAGAAAGTTTGTTTTTTAGACCCTTGTCTTTTTGGGTGTACTTTAATGCGGTTTCAAACCAGTTCACGGCCTCTTGAAATTGCCCACTTTCCTCATCGATTCGACCAATAAGCCAGAATATTTCTGGTTGTAGAAAGGGATAAGCCTTTAGCTGTTTTGAAAGACTTAAAAGAAGCTTCTTTGCTTTTTCTGAATGATTGAGTGTCCAGTAGGTGCGAGCCAGCAAACGATGGGTTTTTGCGTATTGAATCACATCGGAAAAATGTGGTCGCTTTCTTTTTTGAAAGGCCTTTCTGGCCAAAGTTGTCATTTCTTCCGTGGTTTTAACATACAGCTCGTCATTTTTTTCGATTTTGTAAGTTGTACGAATACCTCTAAGCGCGGAGAGCTTTCTTTTGAGACTCAGACGAGGTTGTGTAAGATAAAGGCGATAGGCTTTCCGTGCCTTGTCAAATTCGCGGCTCCTTCGAAAATCATAAGCGACACTCATCATTTGTGAGAGCTTCGGATCTTTATTGAGTTTGGGTGATATTCTATAGATTCGCTCTTTGAGGTAGGCAATAGACTTCTCATCATTGAGTTGTTCTGCATAATCGAGCGCCTTATAGGTATGTTTTAATTTTTTCGAAGTGACAAGCGACTTTTTGGACTCCTGGATTTCGATTTCCATTAGTTTTTTTAAGTTTGCTGTTTGCAAAAAAATTCGTCTTTCAACTTGAGGTTTATAATGAGACAGCCATTGAGGAAAACTATCTGTTTGTGGCGCTTCACCGATTGTGAGCGCATAGGATTCTTGGTCGCAGACTAGATAAGATTTAATTTGCGCGAGTTCCTTAATCGGAAAAAAGGGTTCTTTGGCTAGAGCTAAAAAGACGTCACAGGCTTCTTTGGGATATTCTCCGGAAACTTCTTGCGCCCACTTAAAACGAAACCACCAATTGATCGCTAGGTCGCGATCGTCTCGGTCCATGCCTTCTTTCAGAAATTGAATCTGTGACTCTTTTGATCGACTCTCTTCGAGTTTGATGCTTGGAGGTTGCAGTTGGGCTATGGTAGGAACTGTGTCTTTGGAACTGGTCGCGCATCCGAGTACGATCAAAAAAGGAGTTGTGACAAGAAACCATAGCTTCATTCTTTTAGGGTAACAAATTGTTGGCCTAATAGGAAATCACTTGCTCAGTTTTTCTTTATGTTTTTCCATTTTAAAAAGGGTTTCGTACATAGCGCTGAGAAGGTCTGGGTCGTACTTACCTTTTAGTTTTACTGCCATAAAGTCGAGTGCTTTTGACGGAGGCATAGGTTGGTTGTAAGAGCGTTTGGTTGTTAAGGCATCAAAGGTATCAGTCAATGCAACGATTCGAGCCATGGGATGAATTTCTTCTGCAGAGAGTTGTTGAGGATATCCATTTCCTAAAGAGTTTTCATGATGCTCAAAACAACAGGCGATGATCTCTTCGGGAGCATTGGTTTCTTGTAGAATAACTAGACCATACTCGGGATGTTTCTGCATCTGCTTCCACTCTTCGTCATCAAGTGGACCATTTTTACAGATGATTTCAATGTCAACTTGTCGCTTTCCGATGTCATGAAAAAGTGCCCCTTGTCCCATTAAAAAAAGTTCGTGTCCAGAGTAACCGGCGACTTTTGCAAGACCTAAACTGTAAATTCCGACGTCAAGAGAGTGGGTGTAGGTGTAAAAATCATGACTAGAAAGACCAATGAGGTGCCCCATAGATTCGGGTTCATTTTCCATAAAGTTCACAAAGTTTTCGATGATACCTTTGGACTCCTCGAGAGCTTTTTCGACATCCGGACTTTCAAAGAGCTCTTCGACTAATGCATAAGAGCTTTCTCGTAAGATAAGTGCTTTTCGGTGTGGGTTGATGGTTTTGTCTGCGAGAAGATGATGTACATAGTTTTTGTAATCCTGACGCAATGCCC
>JAGRAG010000329.1:8059-21675 GCA_020435025.1 Bdellovibrionales bacterium
TTTTTTTTCAAAATTTTGGATCTTCTCCGCCGTGATTTTATCGCCGGCCCGCAAATAATGAACCATGTGTTCATTTATCTTTACAAATATGTCAAAGGGCAACGGTTGAGACGGGTGCAGGGAGTTCAGTCGGATTTTAAGATAGCCTTCATTATTATCTTCTGACATATATTTATTGTGACATAGATTTTGGATCACTCCAAATGAAGAAAGTTAGGAAAACGGAGTCTGGTCAATGGCCTTATCAATTGAAACTGAGGTGCAGTACCTTAAAGGAGTTGGTCCTAAGTTAGGGGACCTTTTAAGGCGTCGAGGTGTGTCTACTGTGGGCGATCTTCTGGAGTGGTTTCCACGGGGCTATGAGGATCGCAGGGCGGCGCGATCGATCTCAACACTAGAACCCAATGAATTGGTTTCAATTCAGGCTCAGGTTATAAATGTGCGTTCTATGCAGATGGGGCGGTCTCATCGAAAGATGTATGAAGTCTTAGTTGGCGACTCAACGGGGCGTATTTCATGTAAGTACTTTCGAGTTCCCTACAAGGGATATTTTGAAAGATTTCAAGTCCAATCTCACGTAAGAGTTTCTGGCAAAGTGACAGTGTATCGAGGGATGTTGCAATTTTCGCATCCTGATATCCATCTCATTGGTGCCGAAGAGGACGACCAAGATGAATTGCTTCCCCTTTATACAGAAACAGAGGGGTTGCGTCCGGGAAAGTTAAGAAAAATAATGGCTCAAGCGATCAACGAGTTGATTGATCACCCCCAAGATCCAAATGCCTCTTTTAAAAAGGATCTCTCACAAAAAGAAGATGCTCGGTGGGAGCGCAACCCTTATAAGGCCTTACCCATTGGTGTTCCGGAGAGCCTTCCGCAGTGGATGTTGGAAAAGTACGAGCTGACTTCTCGGTCCAAAGCCTTAAAGGAGATTCATCAGCCACCAATGGAACTTGGGGCAAAGTATTTGGAGTTTCGATCGCCGGCTCAAAAGCGAATTATTTTTGAAGAGTTTTTTTGGTTGGAACTGCATCTGGCAGCCATCAAGGCGGGGGTGCAGAAGGAAAAGGCTCATAAGATGACGGGGAGGTTAGAACTGGTCGATCAAGTACGAGCTTCTTTGCCGTTTGCTCTCACCGGTGCTCAGTCTCGAGCCCTTGCAGAAGTTTTAGAAGATATGAAAAGGGCCCACCCCATGCATCGACTGGTTCAAGGGGATGTTGGTTGTGGAAAGACGATGGTCGCACTTCTGGCGTCTGTTTTTGCAAATAGCAATGGATTTCAATCGGCCATTATGGTGCCGACGGAAATCTTAGCCGAACAGCATTTCAAAAATGCGACCAAGCTCTTAGAGCCATTTGGTATCAAGGTAGCTCTTTTGACTGGGCAGTTAAAGGCTAAAGAAAAGCAGATAGTCCACGATGAGATCGCAGCTGGTAATGTTCATCTTATTGTGGGAACTCACGCTCTCATTCAAAAAGAAGTCTCTTTTGATCGGTTGGGACTGGTTATTATCGACGAACAGCACCGCTTTGGTGTGGATCAGAGAAATCAGCTCAAATCAAAAGGTGTCAGTCCTCATTTTTTAGTGATGACGGCGACACCCATCCCTCGAACTTTAGCAATGACCGTTTATGGAGATTTGGACGTTTCCATTATCGACGAGATGCCGCCAGGAAGATCTCCTATTGTTACGAGGAAGGTTTTTGATAGCAAGCGCGATAAAGTCTATGGATTTATGAGAGAGCAGATTGGAAAGGGACGACAGGCGTACATTGTCTATCCACTGGTTGAAGAAAGTGAAGCCATGGACCTCAAAGATGCCGTCTCAGAGTTTGATAAACTAAAGTTCAAATTTCCAGATCTTCGTTTTGCATTACTGCATGGAAAAATGAAGCCAGTTGAAAAAGAAGAGATCATGAGAGACTTTCGAGCGGAGAAGTATCACTGTTTGATCTCCACAACCGTCATTGAAGTGGGGGTCGATGTTCCTAATGCAAATATAATGATCATCGAACATGCGGAGCGTTTTGGACTGTCTCAACTTCATCAGTTAAGAGGTCGAGTTGGACGAGGAGAGCACAAGAGCTACTGTGTTTTGATGCTCTCTTATGCTCTCTCTGAAGAGGGCCGTTTTCGTGCTGAGATTATGGAGCAGACAACAGATGGTTTTAAAATTGCGGAAGCCGATTTAGAGCTTCGAGGCCCAGGAGAGTTTCTCGGACGTCGACAATCCGGACTTACGGGATTTAAGATGGCCAATCTGGTTCGCGATGTTGGGCTATTGCAGGACGCCCGTAAAGCCGCTTTTGAGATTCTAAAGGTAGATCCACAACTGAAGTCTCAAGAGCATCAATGGGTAAATAAAAAACTTTTGGAAACACAAAAGCAATATTTAGGTTAATAAGTTCATAGAATCACAATAGGAAAAAGGGATTATAGGCCCCACAAAATGGGTAGGATAGTCTCATCACGATTGGACTGTTATTAAGCCCCATTTGGATCGATTTTTTTACAGTAATTTTAGTATATTATGGGTTCTCAAAAGGAGTCTGTTTGGCACGTCTATTGTATCTATAGAAGCAAAGGCACGGAGAAAAGGAGGCCGAAATGCCAGACTCAATAGCATGCGAAGACTTTGATTTGACACCCGCAATTAAAGACAGTGTTCAAGAAAGCATCGATTATATTAAAGACCACAGCGGAATGGATTGTGGAGTATCTGTTTTTATTAAATCGACGGCTTCTCACCAGTATAAGGTGATCTTTCGAGTGCGAGTGAAAAACAAAGAAATAGCCGGAATGGGAGAAGGAACTGATTTGTATCAAGTTATCGGGCTTGCCCGCACCCATGCAACGCGCATGTTGTCTGAGTACAAAGGCAGAAAACTCACTCGTCGGAAAAAACAACCGGACGGCTTCAAGACAGCATAGATTCGTGTGAGTACATAAACATAGAGGTATAAAATAGGTGAACATGGTTCACCTATTTTTTTTGCCAAAATGCATAAATAACTTTTCTAGAGGTGTTTCTCTCTCGTTTCTTAGGTATTAATAGAGGGCCGATGGAGGCTTTAGTATTTTGAAAAACAAGGAGGAAAAGATGAAACATCGTGTGCCTGTAGAAGAGTTTACTAGCCCTGGGCCTTACTCCGTAACTCCTGAGACGCCTTATCAAGAAATTCTAAAACTTATGGATGACGGCGAAGTAAGACACATTCCGGTTCTGGATGGCAAAGAGCCTGTCGGAATGATTAGCGATCGAGATTTGAAGTTGGTTCGTTTTTTAGAAAATGGGACTAAAATTGTAGCTAAAGATCTTATGTCAGGGTCTCCGTTTTTAGTAAGTAATGAGAGCCCTTTAGATGAAGTGGCCTTAGAAATGTCTCGTCGAAAAATTGGCAGTGCCATAGTGATGGATGCCAGCGGAAACGTCTCTGGAATTTTTACGGCAACAGATGCGTTGAATGCATTGGTAGAGGTGCTAAGAGGGGAAGTCTAACACCATTTGCGGGGCTTTAATTCACTCAGACTCTTTTTTAAAAGTGTGAGCCAGATATTGAGCCCCTTGATGAAAGACCTCTTCCATAATCGGAGTTACATAAGGCTCAACGGTTAAAGAGCAGTTGTCTTTTATTTGATCCAACATCTCCTGATGTCTGACAAAATCAAAAGGTGGTATTTTTCTCGCCTTTTTGATCTCAAAAATTTTATCTAATATTTTAAAACGTCTTTCTAACAAGCTGCTCAGGTCTTTATTGATCTGATCCACTTCATTTCTCAGGTCAACAAAGGGGTCAGTAGACTTAGGCATTGGCGAGAACTTCGGGTTGACTGAGAAGAGTGAAGGGTTCGGGCTTATCAGGCATAGAAAAATAAAAAGTTCCTGTTCCACCATGAACCGCATCTAGAAGTTCACCCTTGTCGTTGTAGATGTCTCCGACTGTGAAATAGCTATTGCCCTTTGGAGCTATCAACTCGATGGTCTCTCCACGAACAATTTTGTTTCGCACTTCGATGGCCACGGTATCAGGAACCGCTGAAGGAGCATCCACCACAAGGCCACCAAATTTCTGTGTATAAAATCTAGTGGTCTCTGAGTAATTTTGAGATTCCTGGGACGGACCATTAATCATAAAACCGGAATGATAGCCACGATTGGAAACTTTATCTAAATCAGATAGCAAGTTAGCATCAAATTCCTTACCGGCACAGAGGTCATCAATAGCTTTACGATAAGCACGAGCCACCATAGCCACATAATAAGTGGACTTGGTTCGTCCTTCGACTTTCAAAGAACAGACTCCTGATTCAACGACTTCTTTAAGATGATCGATCAGACGCAGGTCTTTTGCATTCATAATATATGTGCCATGTTCGTCTTCATCGATGCGATAAAATTGGCCAGCCTCACGTTGATCTTCGAGATAATACTCTTTATCCTGGGATACGGATTTTTCATAGATGTTGTACTTATAGCGACAGCTGTTATCGCAAACACCTTGGTTCGCATCTCGGTGGGACATATAATGTGACAAAAGACATCGCCCAGAATAGGCAATACAGATGGCGCCATGGACGAATGATTCCAGTTCCATGTTAGGAACCCGTTTGTGAATTTCTTGAATTTCGGTAGATTTCAACTCTCGGCTGAGGATCACTCTTTCAATACCCGCTTTCTCCCAAAAGCGAACCGATTCGTAGTTCATACAGTTGGCCTGAACAGAAAGATGAATGGGTATTTGTGGGTGTCGTTCACGAACAATCCCAATCAGTCCCGGATCGGACATAATTAAGGCGTCGGGCTTGAGCTCCGCCCACTCATCCAGATGTTTGTAGAAACTGTTAATTTTGACGTTTCTAGCAAATATGTTTGCTGTAAGATAAAGTTTTTTCCCGTATTTGTGCGCGAAATCGAGTCCTTCTTTGAGTTCTTCAATGCGAAAATCATTTTCTCGAGCTCGCAAACTAAAGTAAGGAACTCCGGCATAAACGGCAT
Organism: Bdellovibrionales bacterium; assembly: GCA_020435025.1. Taxonomy (GTDB): domain Bacteria; phylum Bdellovibrionota; class Bdellovibrionia; order Bdellovibrionales; family UBA1609; genus JAGRAG01. The sequence goes on from JAGRAG010000329.1 coordinate 13,059, forward strand.
CGGCACCAAAAGCAAAAGCATATTTTAGTTTTTCTAAGGAACCGGCGGGCATAAGTAATTCTGGCTTTTTCATAGGGGTCTTCTTACCTGAGAATGGCTTGCAAAGTTAGTCTATTTGTAAACAATTCACCGCGCCGCAGCTTGAGAGTGGCGCGGAGGATTGAGGGGGATGAAAAGGCGTGTGAGAATAGGTAAATATGGAAACCGCCTCCTTATCTCCGCAGGAATACCAGTATTTACCTAAGGTAAAGAAGTTTTACTATTGGGCTTTACTGATCCTTGTCCTCACCGAATTAGTTGTTATTCGGCTCAATTTAGGAAAGTTCTTAGAAGAGCGATGGTATGTGGGGCTGATTCACCTGCTTTTGGCGTCATCAGTTCCTCTGACAATATTATACCGATTGCTTCGTCATGTTCATCCTCTTATTCACACAAGGTTTAGATGGGAAAACAAAGGAATTTTGTTAGTTCACAGAAAAAAAGAGCGGCACATTGATTTCGATCAGATCTCAAGAATTAAGATCTCTCGCTGGCCTACATGGTGGGGAGGTGGTTTTTCTCTGCACTTAAAATCGGGACAGGTGTTTCATTTACTATCATTTATAGATCATGGATATGAGATTTTGGAAAAGCTTATGAAAGAAAATCCAGGTCTTTATGTTTCAGGCCCTGTTGTTGGTTTTATTAAGAGAGCCCCATACGTTTCAGCGACCTGGAAGAGATGGAAGTTGATACGTATATGGTGGCACTGGTTTTTGTTAAAGCATTTAACCTTGCCGCTCATCGCCGCATTATGGCTTTGGCAGAGAAACAGTCCTTCAGAAATTCCATTAGAGATTTGGTTGATTTCTACGTTTATAGGTAATGTGGTCATTTCGGCATTTGTCTATCACCTTCAAGAAGAGTGGTTGCTTCACAAAGCCAATCAAGTACATTCTCCGGACCAAGAATTTCGAGCTTGGGTCATCGGTTTTCAGGCATTTTACTTTGTACTCGTATTAGCAGCTTTGGCTAGTTTAAGCTCCATTACATTTTAAGTAAGATCTTGGCTTTTTAAAACTTGAAAGGTCCGGCGGTCTGCTTTTAGGTCGTCACCGAATTTCTCAAGGCCTTCTTGGCGCATGGTTGTTGCTTTATTTTCAAGATAAAAATCTAAGCTGTCCTTTGAATCTAACCAGTAGTGAACGGTGTACTTTTTAAAATGATCTTGATTCAGGTCATTGCTTTCTAATAGCTGTGCTGTTTTAAAACCTTTTTGGCGCAACATATCTTTAATATGTTTTTGGAGCCAATTTAAAAAATCAGGAACTTTCCTCTCTGCAATCTCTAGGTTGACTTCATACAAAACCACGGGGTGACCTCCAAAGGTTCTATTTTAAAGGATAGATTTCACCACAGTCTACCAATGATTTGATCATCTCCCAAGAAACATTTTCCATCGGAGAGGGATCCTTCGATGCGAACCGTTTCTTCACCACGAGGGGGGAGGTACATGCCAGCTAAATGTCCTTCTACAATTCTGGTGAGTACAGTTTTGAAAGTTCGCACAATATAACAGGGTATTGATGGGACTTTGTGAGGGGTGCCAATACCACTATCGTCGGTTAAGAAAATGTAGCGACCTCCCGTTTGTTGGGCGGAGTAGCGCATGAGAGTCTCTGCTTTTTCGGAGACTCCACTCGCCGCAATCGGATAAATTGTAATGTCATTTTGGCGAAACTGCTGAATTTGGGAAATAACAGTGGGAATGTCTAGGTCGTGAGGTGGCGCATCGGCAAGATGAAAGAGTACCTTATGTGTACCAGGATAAGGACTCCAACTTTGTTGAAGGGCTTCGTAAAAGGCCACCTGAACGGCTTCTTCATAGTCCCCACCTCCACTGGCTTGCTGTTGGTTGATGAAGTTCTTTAGAGATTCAGTACTGTCAGTAAAGTTCAGCCGTTTTGTTTGATACTCATCGTTGAGGTCACGATATAAAATAATTGAGAATTGCGTTTTGCGACTTTGGTTCATTTTTTTAATGGTTTCAATGATCGATTGCAATTCCGAAGTAAGATAAGACAGTTCATCTCCCATGCTACCAGTGGTGTCTATGACAAAGGATATCTGTAGTTCCGGTAGGAGAGGAGATGCCGACACTTTTTGTGTCGATTGACTGGGAAGGGCTAATTCTACGAGATTGTGAAGTGGGCTTTTTCTTAAATAGTTTTTAAACAAAGAATAGTTTAAATTGTCATCCCAATCTGCGGCCGTGATCTCTGTGCTTCCAGATCCTGGACTGGTATTTGGATAACAACCGATGACCTCTCGGTTAGCAGAATCGTCATTTGGTCCATTTACGAGTTCGTCTATTGAACTGCAACCAGTTAGATAGAAAAATAGTAAAGTATAAATTGTGATTTTCATAGACCTTCTCCTTTTGTCGCTATTTAATATCGACAAAAGAATGAGAAAACACAGAAGAATCTAATGAATGAGTATGATTTGCGTATTCTAGATGAATACGATTTTTCTAAAATTCATTCATTGGTCATCAAAACTTTCTTGGCAGATGGGGGCCAGCAGTCTTTCCACGGGAAAGAAGGGATGAATAGGATGGTGTTCGTCATAAGAGTTTCTTACGAGCACATTGTCACAGCTCAATGCCTTGATGTTATATAAACAAAGATTGGCTGGTTGGGATTGAGGCTGAAGACTCTTGTTTTTTTCAGCAAAGATTATCTCATTGTAATTTTCAAAGTCGGAGCTAAGTCCCAAGGACTCATGGAGGTTCGGCAGACTTCCAAATTGCTCGGAGCAGAGAGAATAGGTCACTTGATCTAAACAATTAGATAGGAGTTGACAGATTTCATGCCTGAGATTTTCAGTATAGTTTAGATGGGGATGTTCGCCAATGGCGGCATTTGGAGCGGGGGTCTGTGGATTTCCCGTATCAGTTCCACATGAGATCAAAGCAAAAGATAAAACTAATATAAAAGTCAAGCCCACTTTCACTGACCATCCTCGCTAATGTTTTTTGGAGCTGAGTGGCCAACTAGAGGAAAAAACTGAAAGTTTAGTTGGTAGACCAGTTCAGCTTGGTCGTCTTCCATAGAAAGTGCCAGTAATTGCCTCCTAAAGTCTCGAACCATGCGTTTCACCAATTCTACATTCTTAGGAGAGATAGAAATACAGGTAGCTGATATCTCCCTTTCGTGTCGTGGTATCAGTTCTATCGAATTGGAAGCACGGCGAATCATATCGTGGTGATATTTTGTGATCAGCGAGCTGGAGACCTCAGAATCTGTAGCTACAGACTTATGAGTTTGTTGAAGGTTTCCTTGATCGTCTCTAAAGATTAAGTTGAGCTTTAGAAGATCGTCGATAGCTCTGCTGACTTCATCGGGAGTCACTGTAAATCGAAATTTTTTTGATATAGAGATGGGGTCTTCTACAAAGGTAGAAGTGCCAATAAGTTCGCGAATGGCGATGGAATACCAGTGGGCGTAGTATCGGTAACGAGCTGCTTTTAAGGGATGAACTTTTTGCAGGGACCTTGAGCGCAAAAGGCTTTGTGCATGTTTTGATTTCTCAGAAAACTTCTTAGCTTGATTGAATCCAACCAGTGAACGAAAGTACTTTATTTCATTTTGTGTGAGCTTTAAGGCAAACTCAAATTTTTTAACGCTTTCGAAAGAAAGGTTTCGGTCTCCTTCGATAACAAGTTTTAAATAATTAGGTGAAGTGAACCCCGCCCGTTTGGCAAAGTATCGATATGAGAAATAAGACGTTGTAGATTTATAAAATTCATATAGATCTTTAAGCCACTTTCGGTAGTTGTCGTATTCATAGATGTTTGGACGAAGAGTTGTCTGTTTTTGAGTCATAACTTATCTTACGGAAATAATAAAAGAAAATTAAGTAGAAGAAAGTAAAGGTGTATTCTAAACGTATTCCAAGGTCCACTTTATAGGCTTTGGTCTTGTTTGTTTAGGAATCTCCTCCTGAGACAGAAAATATTTATTCCTCAATGCTATCCATATATTTGTTAAACTTATAAAAAGAGGACGTTTTGCAAAATTTAGTATTGCTATTTCTTTTTAGTTTTCTGCTCTCTGCCTGCAAAATTTTAGGGGGAGAAGAAAATATTTCGGTGATCGATGACAGTCAATTTGCCATCTTTGTTGATGGCAATCTCAATCGCAGTATTTGCCAAAGCATTGGGAAATCGAACTATTGTAAGCTTTTAAAAACCGATGTTGAGGGTTTGACCTCTTTAAATATCCAAGGTCAGTATATCGAGTCACTGGAAGGGCTCCAAGCTCTCAAGAGTCTTACGGAAATTAATTTTACAAACAACCCAATAACGTCGGTGGCTCCTTTAGCTGAACTGAGTGATCTCGTGAGTATCACTTTAGATCAAACCTCAGTAGCGGATCTGAGTCCTCTCTCGTCTCTTGCGTCTCTTACGTATTTGTCAGTTAAGAACAGCAAGATTGCAGATATAAGTGGCTTAACCAGCGGATTTACTCAATTAGAGAGTTTGTATTTAAGAGGAAACTTAATAACTAGCAGTTATTTGAATGCCAATAGCTATTCAAATCTTTCGAACCTTAAGACCCTAGATTTAGGGGGTAATCAAATTGTGACTTTGACGAGTCTCAACACTGTTTCGTCGCTCGTGACTCTTTATTTGGATCAAAATGGAATCACTACGTTTGGTGCACCTAATCCTCTGTCAAACCTTACCTCTCTGGAAACCTTGGATTTAAGCCAGAATACGATTGAAGACATATCCGACCTTTCTAATGGGCTAAATTCTTTGAAAAATATTAGCGTCGCATCGAACGTTATTGTGTCCATTGCCGTTTTTGTGGATATGTCGACACTGCAATATGTTGATGTTCGAAGCAATGGAATGACATTAGGTAGTGGACAGCCAAACCAGACAGTGATTGATACCCTAACATCAAGTTCTGTCGTTGTTGACTCTAGCCCTCAGTAGTTTCTTGAATCGAACTTTTAACTCTGTGTTCTTTTATTCAAAATGAGATTGCAGCTCTTTGATCAAGAGCCATTTTGGTGTTCCATGCTCAAACAGTCCTCGCCAGGCGGAGCAGCCATAAATGTCCGCACCGCAGCTGCGGAACTGCGCGTGGGGCACCTAAATGGCTCTTGATCAAAGAGCTGCAGTCTCATTTTGAAACGTCGAAGTTATAATCAAATTTAAATACTTTTACAGCTGTCTAGAATAGTTTCGAATGAACATTCGATTAAACTGGTACGCAACGTGCAAAGACTTTATGTAAGTGTGATCTAAAGGGGGAAAAGATGACAGCTCGTGTTCTATATCTAATTTCGACGTTGTGTCTGGTATTTTTGTTTCAGAACTGCGACGGTGTGAATTTCGAGGATACGCAATCTGAATTAGTCGCAAAAAATGAAATAACGACTCCAGGTGATGAGAACCCACCATCAGGGGATCAGGAAACGGATGGAAATAACACTCCAGGATCAAAAGATGACAGTGATAAGGAAGAGGAATCGACTACGACAGATAACGACAGTGATCGAGACAAGGATAGCGATGATGAAAAAAAGGGCCATCCAACTGATAAGGATGACTCCCGAGGACATCATGCCGACAACGAACATGGAGGGCGTTGTGATGACCATCGAAGTGGTGGTTTAAAAGATAAGAAGAATGGACGAGAAGAAGATCGAGAAAGAAATGATTTCCAAGGTGAGTATCTTTGTATCTTAGATGGTCCAGGGGATTCGGTAAAATTAGCATTAAAAGAAAGCAATCTTAGAGGAGATCAGTCCACTCCAGAATCTGTGTGTGTTTCTAAGGCTGGGTGTGAGCAAATCGTAAATTCGGCGTTTTATGTAAAACGTGCCAAGAGGTCTGGTGCCTGCAATGGAAGAAATCCTCATGTCATTCATCTTTCGGATGAAGAATTGATCCATCTTGTCAGCCAATAAGCGAATCAGTCAAATTTTACACTTCGTCAGCGAGGAGATCACTCCTCGTTTTTTTTAGAAACTCTCCCTAAGTCTTAAGAGATTCAGCTTCTGTTTCCTAGGTGACTCTCATTGAACTCTATGGAAATTCTCTCTGATATATTATTTCAACTATTGACGAATCTACGTCATGATCATGCATCGATGGAGCGCGTTTTTGATTTATTCTTTTTTATTTTTTTTGATATAGAAATTACAGCGACTTAAAGGAAGTGTGCGTTGAGCAAGACGAACGTTTGGCATGCCATTACAGCTTATGTATTAGTTTGTTCCTTTGCATCATTGGGAGCAAGTACAGATGTATGCCATCTTTCTAGGGACAATGTTGAAAGGTTAAAAGAGTATGATCGCTGTGGCTCGGCATTTCATATGGCGGCCTGTTCAACTTTGGCAGGAGCTTCTGCCGCGGCCGTTATGAAGGGTGCGGAAAAGCTCTATTCAAAAGTTCTTCAGATAGATGGGAACATTCTTAGAAACGAACTCTCAAAGAGTTTTTTTTACGTAGAAAAAGTTTGGACAGATGCATGGATAGAAGGTCATATCAAGGCGGATCGAGAAAAAGTCAGTAAGTATCTTGATTCGTTTGAAAGTAAGGGAGTCCCACCACAGATGGCGTTTGTAACTGAACTCACCGAGCTTGAAGAGCAAGCCAGTGATAGAAACGAAGCAAAGCTCTACTGGCAGTGCCATTGGTTCTCAATTGCAGAGCTTTCCTATAAGCTATAATCAAGTGTCTCTGATAGCTGCGAGAAGTTCTGGTAAATTCTTGATGATGACGAAGGAAAATGCGCCTGATCCTTACAACTATGTGGTCGTGGAGCCAGGGGTGGGAACGAAAATTATTGTTGGAAACTTTCAATATGGAGGAACTATAAGCTCGAACACCTATCATCCACATCCGACTGACAATATATTACTTTATTGGAGTAATGACACGGTCGATGGGAAATATAAGCTAGAAGTAGTGGGTTACTGAGCGAATTAAACTTTCGAACTAAAGAGCTTCTCTTAATATCCCTTCTTCTTCTCAGCTAACATGCTGTCTAGTACCTCAAATACTCCGATACTACCTTTTTCCATGTCATCAATGGCCTTTGACAGTTTTTCAAAATTTGAATCTGATGCGGGCAGCAGACTAAAGACTTCTTTTGTGCCTTCATGGACTTGGGAGTGGGGCATCTCCAAATTTCTATAACTGGGTTGATTTGAAAAGCTATCTTTGCCGTCGCCTTCATAGTACCACTTACCAAGACGACAATTGTGATGATCAACGAATTGAAAAACTTCTTTGCCTTCAATTACAGACAAATAAGTGTTTACTTTCCAAAGAATATGATCAAGTTTTGCTAAACTCATAAAGATTCTATCATTGGTCCCATAGATTCGACTCATCGAGCGTTGATTGGCGTTATTAGTTTGGCTGAGCTTATCATAAAAAGTATCAACGATTGATTTGATGCTAGAGCACAAGTTAGTCGAGTCATCCATACTTTGGCTGACTAAGCTGGATTGTTCATTGATTTCCAAAATCGCCTTGGTAATGTCTTCAGCAGCTGATTTTGTTTGTCTAGACAGTTCCTTCACTTCGCTGGCAACGACGGCAAAGCCTTTACCGGATTCTCCGGCTCTCGCCGCCTCAATTGTCGCATTGAGTGCTAGCAAATTTGTCTGGTCAGAGATGCCCACTATGACACCTAACAGGCGAGAAACATTTTCAATTATTTCAGCCATTTGATCTGTTTTCTCTTTGGAGCTAAAGATTTGTTTATTTAAGTTTGCTATTTCATTAGTCATCTCTTGAGAATCATTTACTAAAACTCTAAAGTCTTTTTCAATAACTCGAAACTCATTTATAGCTTCTGAATTAATGGAAACGGATTCGGATAGATTGGTTTGAATATTTGCTAGGCCTAACTTTAAAAGGTGATTTTGATTTTCTAAAAGTTTTACTAATCTTTCACCAATATCCACTTGTGAACCTCTGTTGAGTGTTTAATAGATATATCCTATATGGGTATTGGTTGGTGATCACGAAGAATGTATATTGGGTCTAGACTAAAGATCGTGACCCTGGCAGTTCTTTTTTTGATTATCTCAGGTGGTGGCACGCACTATTTTTTTTACGTTATCCAAATCAGCTATGGTTAAAGGTACCTTATAGAGGTGGGGGAAGTAGTCATCTATTGAAATTGAATGCTCCCATTTCAAATGATTTTCAGAAAACCTGCTTGCTTTGTATGCTAGAATATAAATTATGGATTCATTAGAAAAGTACCTGTCGACAACGCCATTGATTTGGTCTTGTTTGGACAAGTGAATGTATCCGTCCCGTTTGTCATCATTGGAACCCCAGAATTTTCCTGTTTCTTGAAGCTCATCCCACTCATGGACTCTTAAAACCTTGTATACAAACTCTTTGTCCAACATTCATCGTCTCCCTATACAACTCTTTTTTTAACATTGTGACTTATAGTGTTTCTAAATCAGGATACAAGGGTTTGGAAGCTATAAATGTTTAGGTTTACAAAGTTTTTCAGGTTGTTTGATTTCTACTGGGATTTCTCTGAAAACTCCTTTAATCTCAAAAGTCTAGCGGATTCATTTCTTTGTAACC
>JAGRAG010000330.1 GCA_020435025.1 Bdellovibrionales bacterium
TCGTTTTGAAAATCCATCTTGATAACTGTGCCAATATAAAATTTCTGGTTCAGGATACTTCCAACAAAAGTACCCATCTCCACAGTCGAAATCGACAAGCCAAAGACCTTTTGGGGCTCCCCCAAGTTTTCTAATTTTGACATGCCAAGATTTGATCAGGGTATTGATCTGTTCTTCAAGTTCTTTAATTGTCTCTGTTTGGTCGCTATTTAGAGTTTCAAGCCGCGTAATAAGAGCTTCTACAGTTTTACTGTAGTTCACTGTGATTCGATAGATGACTGGCAGAACGTGATCAACTTCTTTTTTTGAGAATAAACCGTCCCGACTTATGTCAACGACATCCGACTTCAGCAAGTTCCCCCCTAAGCTGAGATACTTTTATTACCCACATTGGAACCAGTTGCAAGTCAGCTCCAAGCAATCAATAAATATTTCTTAGGGGTCAAATGTAAATTGTATAACTAGAACAGATTCTGTCTTTGTCGCGCAGACCCATATCCACAGCAGACAGCGTCATTCCATTCCTTTGCTCATTTGAAGAGCTTGCCCACCAAGGAATACGACCAGGGCTATAATAATAGCAGCAATGATGAGGTATCTGATAAAGTTTCCAAAAGTCATTGGTTCGTCTTCTGGAATTTCTTCCTTTTTAGGAAGTTCGGTCACTTTGATTCTGTCTCGTTTTTCTGATTTTTCAAGCGAGCTTTTTTTAGTCGATCCGCCGCCGGTTTTTTCATCATGTTCTTTATCATCTTTGTCTTCATCATAGACCCCACCATAACCACCGATTCCTCGGCTCACTTTAAACCGACTTTCACTGCTGTTAAGCGCATATGCAGGAATAGAAGCATCGGTACTTCCCGTATAAATCTTCTTCTGGCGGCCATTTCGACCACTCCCATCTTCATCTCCACTTCCGGAACCCGAAGAGTTACTTGAAACTCGAAAAGATCGCCCACCTCCACCACGACTTTGACCAGCATTATAAGTACTGGTTCGATCCGAGCCAGATCCATCACTGCTGTCCTCTCCATCGCCTCCACTGCCATCACCTGTGCCAGACCCGCCCCCATTTCCTGGCCCAGAGCCACCACCACTATCAATAAGTGGGCGACCCTCTGCTAAGGTAAAGGGTTCAAATTGCTGATCGCATTCACCAACGGTGACGCCACTCCCACCTATGGCCGGCAGCTCGCCGGTTTCCATAATACAAGCTAAATAATCTGAGAAATAGTTGGTCGCCCAGTTCCGAAAGGCATCGTTTAATTGATAGACACCACCTAGGACAATAAGAACAATGACGACAAGAACCAATAGATATTCGATCACTCCCTGGCCGCTTTGGTTGCCCAAATTCATATTGAAAAAACAGCGATCCAGAGCATTTCTGCGCTTCTTTTGAACGTAAGCTTGAGACTTCGTTGAGAGTAACTTATTGAAAATTTTAAAAAACCCCATCTAGCGCTCCCGTCCTCGCTCCGATCCATTTTTCGTATCGGCTCATTTTAAGACTTCCTGAAATTAGTACTGAAAATTTTTTTTACACATCTTAAATGAGTGTTTCATTATGAGACATAGAGAGAAAAACTTTTCGACATTTTCTGAGATATGATAATCTATTTATGGAATATTCTACGGATTGAGTACTCCCCTAACTGGACCGTTTTCTAGGATAAATGTTTAACAATTTGAACTAATGTTAAATCTGTCCGTCCTGATCTCTTAACATTCGTTTTTTTATTTCCGATACAAATTAAGAGGAAAAAGGGGAAAGCAATGAACCAACTAAAAGAACTTTTAAAAAGATTGTGGAAAGACGAATCAGGACAAGGTGCTACTGAGTATATTTTATTACTCGTCATCGTCGTCGGCCTCGCTATGGTTTTTAAAGGAAAAATCATGGAAATCGTCAATGCAAAATTAGGCGATCTTGGCGGAAGCATCGGTAGCTTTACGAGCCAGTAATGAACTGACAATCACTCGTTGTGGCAGGATTCTCGCCACACGAGTTTTCAATTTTACTTGTCATTCGCCATACAGGAGGGCTCTTCGTGACTACGGAACTGGTATTACTACTTGGAATTTATGCATTTATTGTGATTGGCGTCTTTTTAGGCGACAGTGGCCCTATTGAAACGTTTAAAAAATCTGCTCCACGATTGGCCGCAAAAGTGGAACGCAATGTGTCTGTGGGCTATAAATGGACAAAAAAAGGGGAACAACGACGGGTTCCTCAATGGACAAAAGAGTGATGGGCCCTTTAGTTTGGATCACCCCCTCAATTATTTTAGTTGCGGCCGCTATCGATGATCTAAAAACTCGAAAAATTCACAATTGGCTCTTTCTGACCTGCTTATTTGGTGGCATGGCGGTCACTTTCTTCATTTCCGGTTTACCTGGCTTGCAGCAAGGGGCTTTAGGGACAGGAGCAGCTATCGCCCTTATGCTTCCTTTAGTACTCATGAAAGCTCTAGGTGCCGGAGATTTAAAAATTATGATGGCTTTTGGTATGACCACCACTTGGCAAACGACCGTCATGGTGGTTCTTTACTCTATTGTAGCTGGTGCTGTACTAGGGCTTTTTCAAGCTCTTCTTAAAGGTCAATTCAAGCAGCTTCTTTCTAATGTTACCAAGATTCTTTCTCCCAACGACAAACCAGAAGCCATGACCTTGCAGAAGATTCCCTATTCAATTGCTTTGATCTTTGGCTGGCTCACCCATTTATCATTTGAGATAGGAGGTTTTTTCAATGGATAAACCTCTTCGCTCTCAAGGTGGACAAATGATTCTAGAAGCCATTTTAATTTTGGTCGTTCTTTTTGGCGCGACCCTCTTTATTGCTGAAAAGTTAAAAAGCGAGGAAGCCTTCGCTTCTGTCATTTCAAAACCCTGGAAGTCGATCGCTGGAATGCTAGAAAATGGTTACTGGGAAGCCCCTGAGGCTTCAAGAACACGCCACCCCAATAAACTCAACCGCCACATCTCCATAAAGGCAAAAGATATATGAGTTCACAGCGTTCCAAGCCTACATCTATTATTCGTTCTGAGGCAGGGATTATCACAGTCGATTATCTTTTTGCGTTCAGTTTGGTAATGGGTTTTTCTGCTCTATTATTTGCTCTCACTTTTACGTTAAGTGTTGCTGAAATAACTCAATACATTACTTTCGCTACGGCTCGAACCTACTATGGTTCTCATATTGATATGACTACACAGAAAGACTTAGCAAAAGTAAAGTACAGCCAACTGGTAAACCATCCGGTATTCAAGCCTCTTTATTCCAACGGTTGGTTTCAAGTGGACTCCGAAACCGAGCCGGATGATTTTTCTTCCTTTTATGACGGCGGCCCCAAAGATGTTTTTCATGGGGTGCGAGTTAATTTTATCGCTTCCATGCTAGATTTTCATATCCCTTTTTATGGATCCACGTCCTCGACGGAAACAGAAGGAGGAGGTTTCTCTACAGTCATTGGCTCTTATTTGGGAAGAGAACCCACGGTCAATGAGTGCATTCAGCTCTTTGCCGCTGACCGGTGGGCGCAATTAAGAGCGCTAGACAGCTCTTATTCTCAAAATACTACGGAAAACGGATATCAGGTGATCACAGACAATGGCTGCTAATAGAAGAAAAACTCTTAGAAATGAAAAAGGCCTAGCTACAGTGGAATCACTGCCGTTGATAGTGATTTTTTTAGTGTTAATAACATATGGACTCGGGCTATTCGGAGTGATTCACACATCCATTCTCGGTTCCATAGGTGCCCGAGCCTATGCTTTTGATACATTTAAAAACCGAACCAACTTAGAACTCTTCCGACAAGAGCAGGGAACACCTTCATCTTATAGAACTTTTGGAATGCGTTACCACGGAACGACGACTTATCAAAATTCGACGAGTCCCGATTTCATCGCAATTGAACGTCCTATCGTCTTTGGTCGAGCTCCGGCATGGGCTCCCCCTGGATCTTCGGCTAGTGTTCAAGATCATAACGAGAGAATCTTTCAACTTCAGCCAGGAAGAAACCGACAAGTTGGCGTGAGTCCCGCATGGATCATGATTGGCTATGGAATCTGTTTAGATGCGGCATGTGGAGAAAACTGAGGGAGACACATGAATAATAATGAAACGAGAACATTATGGATTTCCATTGGAGCTGCCCTCTTGGCTGTGTTCTTGCTCTATAGTTATACTCAAGAAAAATCCATAGAACTAACAAAAAAATTTGGTGCAAAAAAGCGAGTGGTCGTATCTGCAAAAGATATTAATGAAATGGAGACCATCGATGAAACTATGGTTCAGATTACGGAACGTCCCGTCGATTTTATAGAACCCTCGGCACTCAAAGATCCAGAAGTCGCAATCGGACAGGTAGCACTCGCTCCTATTAAAAAAGGAGAACAGATTCTTGCCAGTAAGATTATGGAGCCTGGCCCCATCACCGGGCTGGCTTTGCAAGTTTCCCCAAGCAAAAGAGCTATCTCAGTTCCAATAGACGAAATGCGTGGTGTTGCTAAACTTTTAAAGCCCGGCGATCGAGTTGACTTTATTGCCGCACTGGACGTTGGAAAAGGGCCTAGCCAACGTCGTGAAGTTAAAACGATTATGGAAGACGTTACCATTTTGGCAACAGGTGTAAGAGTCGTTAATGAACTGCCTCGACTTTTTGAAAAAGTCGGAAAAGATCAGTATATAAAGAACCTCAAAGGAGACACTTCTTTTTCGAATATTACAATTGAAGTGACTCCCAAAGAAGCTCAAGATCTCGTTTATATTTTATCCACATCACCTGGTTCTTTATTTCTTACGCTACGACATCCAAGTGATCATACGAAGAAACGAAACTACCTCGGTTATAGCACAATCGATTCCGTATTAAACAAAGTGTCCAGAAGCACGGCATCTGAGCAAGCTAAGTTTAAAACAGCTCCTGCCCCAGCGCCCGTTCAAAAGCGAAAAGTGCCTGAGAAAAAACCAAAAAGAAAAGGACCCTTTGTCGATATTTAAGGAGATAAAAAGACTTGATGAGTACCTTGCGCGCACCTTATTTTAGAAAACCCTTCACTGGTGGATTCCTCTACCTGTTGATGGTTTTTTCTGTGTCTGTCTCCGCCTGTCTTACTTCTATGTCCGTTGAGGCTCGCGAAAAGTTTTCTGCTAAAACCTTAAACTTATATGTCGGTGTCTTTCATGACGAAAAAATTCCACAGGCTCCAACTGGGTTTGAAAAAGGTGGGACCTACAAAAATGTGGCTGGTCTGCAATATGATCCCAACACGAAAACACTGCGAATCAATCCGCGTAAGGTCGGAGTTGGAACTCTGATTATAAAGCATCCGCAAACAGGAAAAGTGATTTATCAATATCACATCAGCGTCATCAAAACGAATCTCTATAAAGTCGCTAAGGAAATTCGCAATCTTTTGAGAGAGGTCGACGGCATCACCATTCGAATTATTAACAACAAAGTTGTAGTCGATGGGGAGATTCTGTTACCTCGCGATTTAGGACGTATTCATAGTGTTATTAAACAATTTGGAGCACAAGCGTCTTCGCTTGTACGACTGAGTCCGAGAGCTCAAGCTAAAATTGCTCAGTTTATTGAAAGAGACATCAACAATCCAGAGATCACCTGTCGGGCTGTTAATGGAAAATTCTTTTTAGAAGGCGTAGCCGGTGATGCCGATGAGAAAGCACGAGCGGAAATTATTGCCAAAGCTTATGTGCCAGATGTTGTGGTGGAAGAGGCCGTTGCTGACAAAAAGGTCTTACAACGTAAACATGACGTTGTTGTCAATTTGATTAAAATGAAACCTCCTGGACAAGAAGATCCAAAGAAAATCATCGAACTGATTGTCCATTATGTGGAATTACAAAAAGACTACGAAAAACAGTTTCGCTTTCAATGGACACCAGATATTGGTGACGGTTCAAACGTGAAATTCACAACTGGCGGCGACGGCAAAGGTGGCGTTGTTTCTACGATTTCTGGTACCATTTCGAATTTACTTCCAAAACTCAACTGGGCCAAAGAACATGGTCACGCCCGAGTCTTACAAAGTTCGAGTCTCAAGGTTGAGGATGGCCAAGCGGGAACCCTGAACTCTCTTTCGCGAATTCCCTATCAAGTCATCAATGCTGAAGGGCAGCCTTCCACAAATTTTGAGGAGGCTGGAATTAGAACCAACATCACTCCTCTGATTCTGGGAAAGCGCTCTGACAGTATTAAACTCAATATTAATTTTTCTATCAAAAGCTTGATCAGTATTACAGAGCAGGGTCCCTTAACTTCAAGCCGAGAAATTAAAACTACTTTAGTTGTCCGTAGTGGGGCCAGTGCTGCTGTTGGGGGTTTGATTACAAATGATAGCGGAACAAACTACAATAAGCTTCCCGCCAACGCCAGTGCCAATCCTCTACTTCGCTTGTATGCTTCAAAAGATTTTCGCAGACACCAGAGTCAATTTGTGATGTTTATCACTCCGATTATTAAAAGTTCTGCTAGTGCTGGAGCTGATAAGATTAAACGTAAATTTCGATTGAAAAATTAGAGGTTCGCTGTGGCCATCCATGCAAACTGTCACGTCATTGGAATTGTAGGAGGAAAAGGGGGCGTAGGAAAAAGCGTCGTCGCTGCAAACCTGTGTGCCGCTCTTACCGTGGAGATGAAAGCACCAACATTGTTGATTGATTTGGATGACCGAACCTGCGGAGATCAAAACGTTATTACTGGTCTTCGCCCCAATAAAACTGTAGGAGAATTTTCTCGATTCACAGGGGCAGTCACAGCTGCGGCTCTCAAATCTATCGTCGCCCAACATCCGTCAGGATTTTCCTATTTAGGAGCCACCCAAGGACCAGAACAACGTCTTTCAGTTGATGCTGGGCTTTTTAAAAAACAACTAGCTGCAGCCAGTGCGAATTATCGTTATATTATTGTCGATCTCGGTAATGATATAAGTGATGCGCAAATGGCCATTATTGAGGATTCAAGCTGTTTGCTTGTTGTGACCTCACCTGAAGTACTCGTTGTCAATCAAACCAAACGACTGATTAACGACCTGACAACGGCGACGGTTCCTCAAGAGTTGATTCAGGTCGTGCTCAATAAAGTTTCTAGAACTGGTCTGAACGCACAAGCCATTAGCCAAACTCTCAGAAGGCCATTGATCGGTGCACTACCCCTTGATGACAACACCGCTATGGGGGCGCTTCAAAGATCTACGCCCTTTGTGCTTGGTCAGCCAACGCTACCTCTTTCTAAAGCCTATCACGATCTCGCACGCAGACTGACCGGAGGAGTTTTACAAAAGCTGAAAAGCCTTTCTCGACCTGCAAACCTCAGTGCCGCAAGCTTAGGTCCCGCAAGCAGTCACTCTGACAGCCCTAAGTTAGCGAGCGCGAAGGGATCAGGAAAAAGCTCTTCTAGTGATCCCCTCGTTCATCTTAAATTATCAGTTCACTCGGAATTGATTAAAGAAATGGACTTAAAAAAAGATATAACCAATTCCGAGGGAGACGATGGAAAGGAGCAAGAGCTTCGTTCGAAAACGACTCGCGTGATTTCACAGCTAGTGGATCGAATGGGCGGCGGACTTCCTAGAGAGGAACGAAGCCGGGTGATTAAAGAAATTCTAGATGAAGCCTTAGGTTTAGGACCTCTAGAGCAGCTCTTAGAAGATAAAAGCGTGTCTGAGATTATGGTCAATGGGGCCCATCAAATCTACATCGAAAAGGACGGCAAACTACAGCTGAGCCCAGTGACCTTTTCCGGAAATTTACAGCTAAGAAATGTAATAGAGCGTATTGTTACTCCATTGGGTCGCATCATCAACGAAAAACAACCTTATGTAGATGCTCGCTTAAAAGACGGATCTCGTGTCAATGCTGTGATTGAACCCTTAGCGATTGATGGTCCCTCTTTAACAATTCGTAAATTTCCCTCAGATAGCATCACCATTCGTGACTACACGGAACGCTTTGGATCTATGACTCAAGAAATGGCTGATTTTTTAAAAATCTGTGTCGAGCAGGGATTAAATATCATTGTTTCCGGTGGAACAGGATCTGGTAAAACGACTCTTCTTAACTGTTTGTCGAGCTTTATTCCTGCTAATGAGCGCATAGTTACCGTCGAAGATGCTGCCGAACTTCAACTCAAACAGTCCCATGTCGTGCGCCTTGAAACTCGCCCCGCGAATATGGAAGGCACCGGAGAAGTATCTATTCGAGATCTTGTTAGAAACTCGCTGCGTATGCGACCCGATAGAATTGTTGTTGGAGAGTGTCGTGATGGTGCGGCTCTTGATATGCTTTCTGCAATGAATACCGGCCATGATGGCTCCATGACAACCGTTCACGCCAATAATGCACGTGAAGCGGTGGCTCGCTTAGAAACGCTTTGTTTAATGGCTGGAATGGACCTGCCAGCCAAGTCCATCCGAGACCAGATAGCTGGAGCCGTTCACCTGTTTGTACAAATTGGTCGACTGAGTGATGGAAGCAGAAAGATTAAATCCATTACTGAAGTTGCTGGTATTCAAGGAGATGTTGTTACATTAACTGAGATCTTTCGCTTTAAAGAAGAGGGGTTTGATAAAAATCGTAAAATTGTCGGCCGCTTTCAAGCGACCGGTATGATCCCGACCTTTATTGAAAAATTTGAACGAAGAGGAGTGACCATCCCTCGAAAGATGTTTTCTACCAATCCTGATCAAGGCTCGAAACCGAGTGCCGGAGGAGGCGCTTCATCACCCACCCCGATGCGGAAGCCTACGGCCACACCTCAAGCCACACAGGTCACTCGCCCCACTCGTATAAAACGCACAGGAACAGGGGAAAAGTGATATGGATGGAATTTTAAGTAATGACTATATCGTAATTCCTCTTTTTGGCTTAGCTATATTTTTTATTTCCTATTTGTGGGCAGATAAAATCATCGCTTTTCTTGAAGAGAAAAGCCTTGGTGGACGAGAAGAAATTATCGAAATCATGGATAAAATGCTTCTTGATGTCGACAAGAAAAAAATCACTTTAATTTTACTCTTAGCCAGTTTTGGTGTCGGCATTATCGTCTTTCTCGCACTCTGGCCCAATATTATTTTCGGATTTATCCTTGGCTCTGCGCTCACTATTGGAGGTTGGACTGCTCCAAAGATCATCATGCGAACCATGTGGGAGAAACGTTGTAATCGCGTCGTGAACCAAATGGTTGATGGTCTCACCATTATGGCCAATGGAATTAGCGCCGGACTGAGCATCACTCAATCCATGGAGCGGGTCTGCCTTAATATGAAGGGACCTCTCGTTCAGGAATTTCAATTGATTCTAAATAAGATTCGCATTGGTATGTCAGTTGAGGACGCATTTATTGAGTTTGGAGAGCGCATTCCACGCCAAGATGTAACAATGCTCGTTACAGGGACCAACATTTTAAAAGAAACGGGTGGAAATTTAGCAGAAACTTTCCAGACGATCGTCCATACGGTTCGAGAGCGACAGAAAATTGAAAAAAAGATCGAAGCCCTCACAGCTCAAGGGCTTATGCAAGGAATCATCATTACTCTCGTTCCATTTGTGCTTCTTGTTGTCTTCTTCTTTGTCGACCCTAACTATATTATGCCCCTTTTTACCACTCCTTTAGGCTGGTTTGCCCTAGCAATCATGCTAGCTTTGCAGGTTACAGGTGGAGTTATGATGAAAAAAGTTGTTACAATTAAGGTCTGATCTCATGTTGAGGAGACCTAATGAAACGCATATTTTTATCATGGATGATCTTAATTGTTTCAACCCCTTTTGCTTTTGCAACAGTCGATATGAGGACGGCCAACTTGGTCGATACCTGGAACGATCTAATTGCTCAGAACTCAGGGTATGATCTTAGAATTCAAAGAGTATATAACAGCCGTACGATTTTCTCAGGAATCTTCGGGTTTGGTTGGTGTTCTGATTTCGAAACAACTTTAGATATCAGCCCCGAAGGAAACCTCAGCGTTACTGAGTGTGGTGGCGGAGCACAGATTACCTATCAGAAAAAATCTTTCCAACAAAACGAAGTCAACAAAACCATTAATACGATTTTGGCAGAAGTAAAAAAACGAAATCCAAGTCGTAATAGCAAATATCTTTCTGGTCTAAGAACGGAGTTAAAAGAAAACAAATACCTTCGAGCTGAGTTCGCACGCCAATTGAAATTGGTTGGAAAAGTGGAAAGTGGAAAGGAATACTTGGCTAACGGGCGCGAGAATGACAGTATTGTCCTTAAAAACAATATTTACATTCGCTCTCTTCCTGATGGAACCTTCCAACGGTTTGATAAAAAAGGACACCTGGTCGCCATGCATGATCGCAACGGAAATCATTTAAAAATTCGTTATGAAAAAGATCTGATTCGTTCGGTTGTCGATAACAACGGACGACAGTTGAATTTCCAATACTTCCCGAACACCAAACATGTAAAAATTGTTACCGGCCCTGATGGTCTCAAATCGGTCTATACCTATAAGGGTGATGACCTACATACTGTAACCAATGCCTGGAATCAGAAGTACTCATATAACTACGATGAGCTTCACAATTTAACCAAGATGACTTTCCCAGATGGCACAACAAAAGAACTTACTTATAACAAAGACAAAGATTGGGTCACTAGCTTTAAAAACCGCAAAGGTTGCCTTGAAACCTACTCTTATGAAAGTGACCCCAAGGACCCCTTAAATCACTATTGGTCTACGGTAAAGAAAGAATGCAACAAGCAAATTACAAACATCAGTAAATATGAATTCTGGAACAAAGTAGGAAAAAAGGGGAAATACCTTTATCGGGCTAAAACAAATGTGAATGGAAAAATCACCGATGTTGTATACCATCCCACTTTTGGTCGACCCATTTCTGTTTTGGCGAACAACAGACGCACGAATTTTGACTATTATGACAATGGTTTAGTAAAGTTGAGATACGACGACGAGGTCTCTTCCTTATTCCGATATGATAACCCTTGTAACAAGGTCTCTATGGTAGAAATCACTCCCGTTGATAAATCTAAAAAAACTAAAGGGAAAAGGCGAGTGGCCAATAAATATTTACGATATACAAAATTTTTCTACGACGAGGTTAAATGCAATCTTGTTGGCGCAAAAACAAGTTCCGGCCTGAGCGTATCGCTCAACTACGACACTCGCGGTCGCATCGCCGAAATAAAAGATCAGTCGAAAAAAACCGTGCGAATTCAATATGAGAGCCGGTTTGGAAAACCAGCTCTCATTCAACGCCCAGGCTTAGGGGCCATTACCGTCACCTACAAAACAGACGGATCTGTTGATAAAACGGTTAGCAAAGAAGGGCCCCAGGTGGCTCGCCAAGTTGCCAGTGTTTTTAATAACCTTTTAGAAGTGATAGCTCCGGCCACTTCGGAACTTAATATTTAGAAAAGGATTTTAATGAAAAATCTAATGTTTGTTTTAACCTGTTGTTTTTTTATTTTAGCACCCGAACAAGTTTGGGCAAAACCCGTGATCCAGCAAGAAGGCAACGTAGAAACCTGCGCGACTCACAACCATGAAAGTGATGACACTCAAACCAATACAACTTGTGGAGACGACCTCATCCGCGGCAACAACGTGATGGCCTGTGCAGGAAAGGGAAATGATCTCAGCTGGCAACAAAGCCCCGACTTTGAAAAACGTGTCGCACTCGCTCTCGGCTTACCAACAGACCAACTGCCATCTGTCACACAGCCTGGCTCTAAATAAAAGAAATAAAGGGTGCCTGACACTTATTCCAGTCCGTGCTGCGTTATTTTTTTATAGCGTCATAATTACACGCCTAGCATACTTCATGCTCAGACAGTCCTCGCCAGGCGGGGCGGCCATAAATGTCCGCACCGCAGCTGTGAAACTGCGCGTGAAGTATGCTAGGCATGTAATTATGACGCTATAAAAAAATAACGCAGCACGAACTGGAATAAATGTCAGGCACCGTTTAATAGGATTGGTCGCCGTCGAATATTTTTTGGTCGAATAGTTTTTCCGACTTAGCAACAACGACCGTGACCGCAGCGTCTCCTGTGACATTCACTGCTGTTCTTGTCATATCTAAAAGACGATCCACTCCAATGATGAGTCCAATGCCTTCAACAGGTAAGTTGACTTGCTTTAAGACCATGGCCAGAGTGATTAAGCCGACGCCTGGAACGGCCGCTGTGCCCACCGAAGCCAAGGTCGCCGTTAAGACGACTGTTAACATGGCGGCGATTCCAAGTGGTTGTCCATAGGCCTGGGCTATAAATACCGTAGCAACCCCCTGCATGACCGCCGTTCCATCCATATTAATGGTGGCCCCTAGAGGTAGCGTGAAAGAAGCAATAGAATTATCAACACCCAATCGTCGTTCGACGGTCTCCATAGTCACCGGTAAGGTTGCCCCACTGCTCGCCGTACTGAAAGCAAAGATAGGGACATCTTTAAAATTTCGGAAGAACTCCCAAGGGCTCAGGCGAGCTACAAACTTAATCAGACCAACATAAGTAATCAAGACGTGTAATAACAATACTAAGAGAACGGCAACAAAGTATTTTCCTAAAGGCAAAATGGCTGAAATTCCCTGTTCAGCAAACACTTTCGAAATCAAACAAAAAACTCCCACCGGAGCAATAATCATAATCATCATAATCATTTTCATGACCACTTTGTTGAGATCATTAAAAATAGCTAAAATGCGCTTACCCGAATCTCCGCTCAAAGCCAAAGCGACCCCTAAAAAACCAGAAAAGAAGATAATCTGTAACATCTTTGCTTCCGCTAAAGATTGAAACGGATTTGTGGGAAAGATATCCAATAAAGTTTCAATGACTGGTGGAGCCTCTTTGGCTTTAAACGCTGTATCTGCTGTTAAATTAAATCCCGCACCAGGCTCTATGATAGACGCAAAAATCAATGCGAGGCTGACGGCAACACCTGTCGTAAACATATAAAGAAATAAAGTCTTACCCCCTACTCTACCCAAGCGAGCAATATCATCTAACGACGCTGTTCCACAGACGAGTGAAACAAAGACCAATGGAACTACCATCAGCTTTAAACTGGCTATGAATATCTTTCCACCAGCATAGAGAATCGTATCTACAACTAGCGATTGAATCCATGGAACGCCTTGTAAGTAATTGAGTAAAACACCAAAAACCAATCCCAGTCCCATGGCCACAAGAATTTTATAGGTCAGCCCTTTAGGCTGTTGAATTTTAAGAGTCATATAATAGTGGTAGCTTGCATTGACGGCCAGGTCAAAAGCTCCACACGAGAAAACATAAAAAGAGATTTAAGGCACGCCTTCCCTGACTTCCATTTTGGTGACTCAAAGCATAATTTATAAAGGACCTGTACTCATTTCCCTCTATTTTTAACGGCCAACTTTTCTTGTCCAATTTATATTCAGTCGAGTAAAAATAACAGGAATTCGCTATTCTCCCCGTAACTTCTTTCAGGAACATTTGTATTCCCTAGAGTTTTTCGCCGTTTCCCCGTACGTTAACAAATAAGTGATTTGGAGCAGATGTAAATGAAATTTATATATCTATCTTTCTGTTTTTTGATGTTTTCCTTTCCTATAGCGGCTAAGCCTCTCTTAGAGAGAATCTCAGGAACTTGGGAAAATAACAAAAAATTTGAATGTCTCAGTGGACAAAAGCCCACTGACATTTCTGACGTAAGACTTAAATTAACACCCTTGCCAGGAAAAACTAAAAATGATGGTTTTCGTGTTCTTGCGGATAAAGCAGTCCTATCTCTGAATTGCACCGTTAAAAAACCCAACCCCAAAGCCCCACTTTTTAGCAGTTCGTATGAATTTGAAGTACGACCTTTAAGCCCTGAGGTCATTGGCGACGAAATTGCTTGGCGAATACAAAACGAAACTCAATCAAATTTTCAGGCCTCTTCAAAAGTTCCGTTTATCGTTGAACAAATGTTAGCGTATAACTGGTTGAAAAATGGTCGATACTATATCCTCAAAGGAATTGAAGAAAGAGAAATAATAATAAATGATGATGGTCTCTTCCTTTGTAACCCTTTAAAG
This sequence comes from Bdellovibrionales bacterium, assembly GCA_020435025.1. Taxonomy (GTDB): domain Bacteria; phylum Bdellovibrionota; class Bdellovibrionia; order Bdellovibrionales; family UBA1609; genus JAGRAG01. The sequence continues at coordinate 14,070 of JAGRAG010000330.1, forward strand.
TATCTAATCCTTTCTAACTTGATTTTTCCGGAATACTTTAAAAAAGAACTGACACGTGAGTACTTTGTGCAACAAGATGAGGATGAAATTCAAATCTTTTTTGTTGAAGAAATGTTTTGCCCAAAAGATGTCACTGTTTTAACCCTTAAGAAGGTCCACGACTAAGCCGCCTTCTGTTGAACTTCTTTTTTCGGTTTGATCAAAATTGCCGACACGCCGGAAGGCAAAAAAAGACTTCTTTTCTGGTTCATGGTAAAATCGAGATTTGCGTTCTCTGCTCCTAACAATTTTTTTATTTCTTTCAAACTATAGTGCCGAAAGCAAGACACTAGACCATCCCATAACAACATGATTGGGAATAAAGGAACTATGTAAGTGAAAAAAGCACTAAAAAATAAGTTCTTTCTTTGAACCACAAAAGGAAGAGTTACAAATGTTAAAGACGCTCCGCAGACCATCGTTAGATATGCGACAATAGAGTTGCTCACATACTCTAAAACTAACACTCGATTGTTTGACTCAATGGAATCTAACAAAACTTTCTTTGCTACCTTTGGATTTAAGTGGTGAAAAGAGTTAATAAAAACTTTGGACGTTTCAAGGGATTTTGGCACCTCCGTGGCATCAACGGAAAAGGAACAATAAGAATAAAAATTCGAATCTTTAAATTTTTCTACCGCCCTTTTATGAGGAAAAAGATCTGAGAAAAGCACTCTTTTGTGATTTCTTTGAAGTACTGAAGAGTCTTCTAAGACCATGGGAAGACACTCGCCGAGTCCCGCACAACACTCTAGTACGAATTCATTCTTCTCACTCTCAATAAAGTGTTCAAGATCTTCCCGCCAAAGCTTGTGATAGCTAAAAGTTCTGTAAAAAAAAAGCAAGTAATCATGTAAACCATCGTGATACCACTCAGGCACCCATTTTTGGTCACCAAATTCAAAGAGCCTAGAGTTCATTTTTTTTATCTCCGTCATTCTTTTTATAGCTTCCCGGGGTGAC
>JAGRAG010000331.1 GCA_020435025.1 Bdellovibrionales bacterium
TTAGCTCAGAGATTAGAATTAGATCAGCTGCAAAAAATCATTGAAGAGGAACAATCTCGCTTCTCCTCTCAAAAAAAAGGAACACCCTCTTCTTCAAAGAAAGAAACTCCTAAAGATGCGACTATTGACTACAATGATTTTATCAAAGTTGATTTACGTGTCGCTGAGATTCTTTTTGCCGAAGAGATTGAAAAGGCCGATAAACTTTTAAGAATTAAGGTGAGCTTAGGCGATCTAGGAGAACGAACCATTATTGCTGGAATAAAAAAGGCCTATTCCGCCAAAGAGTTGATCGGGCGAAAAACGATTGTTGTCGCCAATCTTGCCCCGCGAAAAATGAAGTTTGGAGTTTCAGAAGGAATGATTCTTGCCGCTGGACCGGGTGACAAAGAGATTTTTTTGCTCTCTCCAGATGATGGCGCCCTGCCGGGACAACGAGTTCAGTAAATGAACTTTTTTGAAAAGGAAAAATGGCTAACTCTTTCTAAAAAACGTCGATGGTTTCTGTTAAGAAAAGAGTATCAGAAATTAGCGGATAATCTAAGTGACGAGGCTCTTTGGACCTCTCTAAATAATAAAGTACTTGCTCTCCAAAACGATTTTGATCGCCACTCGACTCGACTATTGTCGTTACATAATATTTTGGTGAAAAAGAAAAACACCGCCCAACTTAATATCCTTATTTTATTTTTAGATCGACTTCTTGAACACTCACCCATGGAAAGTGACTTTCTTATTACTCAACAAGACCGTTCTACAAAATCCGAAACTCTATTTCCACTCATTGTTGTTTTGGAAAATATTCGTTCTGCTTTTAATGTAGGTACTATTTTAAGAACCGCCGACTGCCTCAATCTCAAAGAGATTCATTTTGTGGGATATACGCCAACACCAGACCATCCTCAAGTAATGAAGACATCCCTTGGAGCCCAAGATTCCGTAGTTTGGCATCACTTTGACACTCTTTCGGACTCGATAGCCGTTTTAAAGTCTCATCAGGTAATGACCGTTGCTTTAGAAACTGCCAAGAATTCACTGTCCTTAAGAGAATTCCAGTGGTCGCAACCTACAGCCCTTATTTTAGGAAACGAAAGATTTGGATTAAATGAGAGTTCCTTAGAACAATGTGATCAGGTTATCACCATTCCCACTTATGGCATTAAAAACTCTTTAAATGTCGGTCATGCTTTTGCTATAGCTGGCTATGAACTTCAAAGACAGTGGGAGCTTTCGATTGAATGAATTCCGTTTTTCACCCATTGGTTATATCGAAACCCAAGAGATTTATCCTGCGGAATCTCCTCGCCAACCACAATTGGGCGGACAGAGTCCTGGGCTGATCCGACTGGTTCCAAATAACGATCTTTTGTTGGCTCTCGACGGACTGAGTGAGTTTTCTCATATATGGGTTTTGTTTGTCTTTCATCACAATAAAAATTGGAAACCCCTTATTCAGCCGCCAAGACCTGATTTGAACAAAAAGGGAGTTTTTGCCTCTAGAGCCCCCTATCGTCCCAATCCCATCGGTCAATCTGTCGTCGCCATAGATAAGATTGACGAATGGGAGATCCACTTCTCTCAACATGATTTTTTAACCGGCACTCCAGTCTTGGATATAAAGCCTTATATTCCTTATTACGACTCAATTCCAGAGGCCCATCCTGGATGGTTCACTCCAATCAGTCTATATAAAATTCATTACCATCTTTCCTCCTTACAGGCCTTAGAGTTTTTAAAGAATCAAGGACTCCATCTAGAATCCGTGATCCATACCCAACTCTCCACCTACCCAACCCACCCTCAAGGAAAAAGAATTCAAATACTTGAAGACCCTCACTATGAACTCGCTTTCCGTACCTGGCGGATTTACTTTGAGGTAAATAGGGAAAAACAAGAAGTTAGGATTCTATCCCTGGCCTCAAGTTACACGTTGCACGAATTAAACAGCGACGACGATCCCTATAATGACAAAGAAATTCACCGAAAGTTTGCTCGACAATTTCCTCAAAACCGATGACAGACGATATATAGACCTTTCGTATTTATTTCCAACGGATCGCACAAAATTGGCAAGAAACTTGCTAGGGAGACTCCAACTAACATATGGAAAGTCTTTACGTTTTTTAAGTTTGTTATTTGACCCCCACCCAGATTCAAAGTTAGATTTTAAACTTTGGTGTTTCTTAATTAATAAGATATCGGCTCTGATGCCATCTGTGGGAACATTATTGGGTGAAAAAGGACGCGGTAATATATGTCTGTAGTTTGGAAAGCCAACCAAAGAATCGTCAGCCGAACAGAACCCTCTTTAGGACTTGGACTCGTTTTAAGAGTCAATAATCAGAAAAATTTGATTGAAGTAAGCTTTGATCGTTCCGGCGATGTCCGTCGCTACTCGATGAAAGGAAATGCCTTACAAAGGTTCCGCCTGAAGGTTGGACAGACAGCTCACACACAAGAGGGTGATAGCTTTGTCATTTCAAAAATCATCGAAGAAGACGATTTGATTTTATACCGCGGTCAAAATAAAGAAGCCTGGGAATGGGATTTAGATGACCAGTTAGAAGATCAAGGCGCCATTGAGCAGCTGATTGGCCGTGTTCTTTCTCATCATGAAACTTTTGATCTCCGCAAACAGGCATGGGAAATTCGCGGCAACAGTCGCAGCACAGAGATTCGAGGCTTAGTCGGCCCCAAAGTCATGCCCCTGCCTCATCAGCTTTATGTCGCTCATGAAGTCTGTCAGCAAGAAAATCCAAGAGTCTTATTGGCTGATGAAGTCGGCCTGGGAAAAACCATCGAAGCAGGTTTGATCTTTAGCTCTTTGCGAGCTTTAGGGCGAGCGGATCGAGTCCTCATTGTTGTACCTGAGTCGTTAAAACACCAGTGGCTTGCTGAAATGTTTCGAAGGTTCAATGAGTTGTTCACTATTTTAGACGAAGACCGATGCCTTGAGGATGAATCCTCTCAACAAAAGTCTCCCTTCGCGACCAATCAAAAAGTTCTCTGTTCTATGGACTTTTTTATGAAGCATTCGGAGCGACTCGTGCAAGCTTCGCAAGTGAATTGGGATTTAACAATTGTCGATGAAGCCCATCACTTGCGTTGGAGCGCCTCTGATCCTGGCCCAGAGTGGATGATTACTGAGACGCTGAGCGAAGCCAGCCGCGCTCTATTATTTTTAACGGCCACCCCCAGATTGTATGGTTTAGAATCACAATTTGGTCTTTTGACTCTAGCTGATCCTGGAAACTTTTCTAACTTCGCACAGTTCGAAGAAGACGTACAACACATGCGGAAAGTCGCTCAACTGGCACAGAAAATTCATGACGATAAACTGGACGAGAAAAGTTTAAAATCTTTAAAAGCTCTCTTTCCTGATGACGAAGGTCTGCAACGGCAGCTCACAGATCGACCGCAGTCCATCGATAAAGAAAAGCTTTTGCGATCACTGATCGATCGCCATGGAACCGGACGAATTTTTTATCGCAATCGACGTGAGCGCCTTAAAGGTTTCCCAAAACGAAAATTAAAATCAGCTCCATTGACTCCTTCTGACTACTACCTGAATGGTCTGCAAAAACTTGACCCACATAAAATTAGCAATGAACTGTTATTTGATGTGACAACAGGAAATACCATCGAGTTGATTCCCGCAGAAGAGTGGCACAACACTCCTAGAGCCAATTGGCTTCGTAAATTTGCTGCGAAACTAGGAAAGGAGAAAGCTTTAGTCATCTGCTCTTCTGCCGAACAAGTTTTGGATCTCAGTGAGTATATGGAAGACCTCAAAGACATTAAAATTTCGGTCTTTCATGAACATTTGTCTATTGTTGAACGTGACCAACAGGCCGCTCGCTTTTCAGAACCTGACGGATCACAGATCCTTCTTTGTAGTGAGATTGGTGGTGAAGGGCGCAACTTTCAATTTGCTTCACACCTAGTTCTCTATGATCTTCCTGGTCACCCAGACTTAGTTGAACAACGAATCGGTCGTTTGGATCGAATCGGGCAAGGTTCTGATATATCCATTCATGTTCCTTGGCTTGAGGGGACCCCTGAAGAGGTTTTGTTTCGCTGGTATGATGAAGGCCTAAACTCTTTTAAAAGTTCTTGGAATGGTGCTAGCGCTATCTTAGATAAGTTTCAAAAACAACTTATTGCTACTGTTCAGTGTTATTTCCCTCTACATGAACAGTACAAAAACCGGGAAAAGCAGTTAGAGAAATTAATTGAAGAGACAAAAGAAGAAGTAAAAACTCTCAAAGAACTCAACAAAAAGAGTGTCGATATTCTTGTCGATCTGAATTCTTTTGACGAAGAAAAAGGACGACATCTTGTGGAGCTCATTGAAAATCAAGATGATGATCCCAGTTTAGAGATATTCGTTCGCGGATTATTTGATCATTATGGGGTCGACTACGAAGATTACGATGACTGGGGTTCTATTATTTTAAAGCAAGACGCCCTTTCTTTTATTCAAGATTTTCCGAAATTCAACAATGATGAAGACACTCTCATCTGCTTCGACCGGTCCGTAGCCCTAAAAAGAGAAGAGATGACTTTTTTAACTCAAGACCATCCCATGACAGAAGAGTTCTTAAGCTTTCTTCTTAGCCGAAATGAAGGCGTGGCTTCTATGTGCAAGTGGGAACATTCTCCCCATGGTCAAGGCGCCATAGTTGAACTCTCTTTTATTTTAGAGGCCATGGGCCCTAAATTTTTAGAGATCGATCGCTACCTACCACTAACCGTCCTTACCCGCGCCGTTAAGCATGACGGAAGCTATGTTGAAAAACCGGCTTATTTGGAAAATCCAAATCTTCTGAGTGACCTTAAAGAGTACGAAATCCCCCAAGATACGGAAAAACTTCGAGCTTTTATTGAACCCATTGTAGCGGCGCAAACAGCATCTGTAGAAAAGTGGGCTGATGAAGTCCTCAAAAAGGCTCTTTCTTATGCTCATGCTCAATTAACCGAAGAGCAAGAACGGCTTAAGTATTTGGTATCGGTAAATAAGAAAATTCCTAAAGAAGAACTGAAGTTTCATAAACTGAAGCAAGAACAAATTCTCGCCTTTTTGGCCGATAGCCAGCCTCGTTTGGATGCTATTCGTCTGATCTTCACGCAATAGCCATGGGCCACTGATTTCTCTTTTTGTTTTGACTCTTCTTAATTGTGTTTCACCGTTTTATAGTCTTAGCCCTTACGGCTACGGAGCGTCTTCGTCCAGCGTCACTGCGTGACGCAGGCCGGATACGCACCGTGCGACGGGAAAGACTATAAAACGGTGAAACACAATTAAGAAGAGTCAAAACAAAAAGAGAAATCAGTGGCCCATGGCTTTAAAGGCCATAGCATAATAACGCATCATCTTTAACATAGCAAAAAGACCATTTGCCCGACTAGGAGTTAGATTTGATTCAAATCCTATTTCTTTCACAAAGTCAGGTTCCGTACCAAGAATTTCATCAGGAGTCGCCTGAGAGTAAACTTTCATTAACAAGTGAACAATTCCTCTTGAAATCATGGCTTCGCTATCTGCCTTGTAAATAACTTCGCCATTGTCATTCATTTCCGCAAACATCCAAGCTTCCGACTGACAACCTTTAATGATATACTTTTCCGTTTTATATTGGTCATCCAACGAAGGAAGTTCTTTTCCTAATGCAATCACCTTCTTATATCGCTCTTCCCAATCTGGAACTGCGGAAAACTCTTGAACGATTTTCTGTTGTCTTTCCTTTAAGCGAGACATGCCTGTGCTTTCTCCTCTAATTTTTCACCTATGTTAACGACTCTGCCTGAAGACACCTTCGATATTCATCGATAAGGTTCCGAATCTCATGATTCTCTTCTTCAATTCCCATGGTTTGAAGATCTGACCACGTCAACCGATTCGCCCATTCCCAAATGTTCATAAAAAATTGAACCGGATGACTTTGATGATGAGCCCAAATTTTTTGCCATTCTACCAGATTCATCTGGCACTGACCATTGTTTCTTTTTTCTGGATCAGGCCATCTAATCCACTCCAATTGATATTCGATTTCCTCGACTGAATAACCTTTTTCTAAAAGAGCGTGTTGCACCACCACCATCTCTAAGTGATTGTAGTACTCTCTGAGCAACGCCCAATAACGACCAAAGCTTCCTTCACGACAATAGTAGGTGCGACACTCTCCTGGTCGATCGATCCACAAATTGCAATTCTGGGATTCACTATTAAAAAATGGGCAAATCAATCTCTCAGCCCGGCCAAAATCCTCTGCCTGCTTCTCTAAAAATTCCTGCTGGTAACTCGGTGGAGCCACAACTCCTATCGGGAGAATGAACTGACGCTTTTGAATCATTTGAGATAACTGATCTTTTATCTTGTTTGAACGGGATAGCAATCGACCAATTGAAAAATTGGGAAGAAATGGGTGGAAAGTACAACACTTTAAATCAGACAAAAAAGGAGAGCGATTCAATGGGTTGTGTGAACGAGTCATTAAACACTGACTGCAATCAACACCTGGCTGAGAAACAAGAGGCCGTCTCCTAAGCTCAGGAGGCAACCATTTCAAGTAATAGTCTTCCAAATCAATTTCCGCTTTCTTTGCTTTATCAGCCCTTTCTCGCCTATTGAACCTCACAAGTCTCTATTCTTCGGCAGATTTTAGATAGCTCTTTCCTTTTAAAATCAAAAATGGGGGCCATTGCAGGGCAGACGCAATGCTTCATTCATCAAAGTAAATGCTTAGTCCGTCCACGCAAAAATAGACCGAAATTAATCATCTATGCTACATTGTTCGCTTCGAGAAAGGAATGAAAATGACTAAGAACAGTGCCACCCCTATCCAAACCCTCCTTAGCCAAGAACCTGTCAACCAGACCCATACAATCCGTGGTTGGATTCGCTCTGTTAGAAATTCAAAAAAGTTTTCTTTTCTTGTTGTTAATGATGGCTCTTGTCAGGGGAGTGTTCAAGTCATTGCAGATGCCACTCTGGTTAACTATGAAGCTATAGCCGCGATGCGAATTGGATTTTGCGTGGAAATCGAAGGCCTACTTGTCGTTTCCGGCGGACGACAAGGTGGCGTCGAGCTTCAAGCAGGAAAAGTGGATATTTTAGGTGAAGCGCCTGAAGACTACCCACTGCAAAAAAAAGCGACTTCTTTAGAATTTCTGCGTGAAATTGCCCACCTGCGTCCTCGAACAAATACTTTTGGCGCTATTTTCCGAGTTCGCAATCGTTTGAACTATGCCACCCACCAGTTTTTTGTTGATCGCGGATTTGTGCAGTTGCACTCCCCTATAGTCACGGGTGCCGATGCCGAAGGAGCTGGTGAGATGTTTCAGGTCACAACACTAGATTTGAAGAACCCTCCAAAAACTGACAAAGGAGAGGTCGATTTCACTCGAGATTATTTCGGACACTCTTCTAACCTCACCGTTTCCGGCCAGCTCAATGCCGAAGCCTATGCTTTAGCTTTAGGAAAGGTTTATACTTTTGGCCCTACTTTTCGGGCGGAAAACTCAAACACCCCTAGGCATTTAGCGGAATTCTGGATGGTGGAACCTGAGGTTGCTTTTGCCGACTTGGAAGATATCGCCCAACTGGCTACGGACTATCTCAAGTATCTTATTCAATCCGCTTTAGACCACTGTCGTGAGGACCTTCTCTTTCTACAGTCTCTCTACAAAGACGACTTACTCGAGACGTTAGAGCACGTAGCTTCCTCTGACTTTAAAAAAATATCTTACACAGAAGCTATTGAAATACTACAAAAGGCAGATAAGAAATTTGAATTTGCCCCGGATTGGGGAAAGGATCTGCAAACAGAGCACGAACGATATTTAACAGAAACTCACTTCCAACTACCCGTCATTGTAACGGATTACCCTAAAGATATTAAAGCTTTCTATATGAAGCAAAACCCCGACAAAAAGACTGTAGGAGCAATGGATATCCTGGTTCCCGGTGTAGGCGAAATCATGGGCGGTTCACAAAGAGAAGAATCCCTTGAAAAACTAACGGTCCGCATGGAAGAAATGGGAATGAATCTTGAGGAGTTAAGCTGGTATTTGGATCTTAGAAAATATGGTAGCTGTACCCATGCCGGCTTTGGATTAGGATTTGAACGGGCGGTTATGTACGTCACTGGTATGGCTAACATTCGTGACGTGATTGCATTTCCTCGAACGCCTAACAACTGTTCCTTTTAGACAGAGAGATGACCAAATTGCGCTCTTCGGCTCAGAACCTATAAAACGGGTTCTGGCACGCCTTATCTAGAATTTTAAAAAATTATGTATTTTCACTATGTTACGGTTAAATTCTGCCATAATTTCACTGGTCTCCTGATTGCTTTAGTTCTGTACAAGATCTCAACAGGAGATGGTTATGAAACTTTTTATCATTATCTATATAACTCTTGCAGCCTTCTTGTTAAGCCACGACGGAATGGCCGCCCCGACAAAGACTCAGCAGCCTGTGACATTCACTTATAAGGCAGCAGATATGGAGTTAAATACGACCGGTGAAACGATTCATAAGGCGCGTGAGATCGCTTCAGAGCAGTGCTTTAACAAACGCATGAGAGAATTCCGCGAAGCTCGCCATCAGGAGCCCAGTGAAGACCAAGCTCTCATGATTATTGATTCTTGTGTAAATATTTAAAAAGTTAGTTGTCGGTTCTTCTCCCCCCCCAAAGGAATCGACAACCATTTTTTTCAACGCCAGCTCTCCTCCCCCCCCTTGAGCTGGCGTTTTTTTATTCGCGCGACGCGACGTTTGCGGACAACCCCTCAAAGTTTAGTTACCTTCAGCTTAAGTCATAAAATGAGGAAGCTATGTTAGGTAAAGTTTTAGATTTTCTATTTGGTAAGAGAAATGACATCTTTGATGCTGAGGGAAAAGTCCATCACAAGCTTCCTGATACAAAATGGGAAAATTGGAAAAAGCGTTATACGACTGAGCCTCAGTACAACTGGCGCAATCATGAAGGAATGAAGGCCGGAAAAAAGTCAGCAGAACATTGATTCGAGGACCTTCATCCGAGCCATCTTTTTATATCCAGTTCCTTAGGAAAAATTCAAAATCGATAGATCCAACTCTAGATCATGGACTAGCCAACATCTAAAAACCAATTTTATGTATCGCTTTTGATACTTACTTCAAATAACTCTAAAGACTCTTACAAATTGTACCTTTTAATTGCGGTTGAAAGTTCAGATAGCTTTAAAGTCCTCATGCAACCGATCTTAAATAAAGACCTATTTTAAACAAATTTTTAACATTACGTTGACGACATGCGCATTCATTGAGACGATAAAATATGAGTCGCAACCCAAAAAATGCGAGGAGAGACACGATGTCCATAATTACTTTGATCAAAATACTCATTTGTTTAGGTTTTGTTGGTTTATATTTTACAGCACAAACTTCAGGATTTTAAATTCCGCGCAACAAATCTGCTATTTCTTTATTGTTAAAACGGATTCAATAATAATTTCTGGTCGGCTTTAAATACGAACTATTCATACCAAATTTTACTGATAAAAACATCTTTAGAGTTGGAAACCGTATCAACACTTCCGCACACCAAAACAGAACCATCATCTTCAAATACAGCCGCTCGTGAAGTATGACTCTGACCTGAAATGATTGACGAAATAGCAATGCCACTATTTCCATACGTAAGATCGAGGTCTCCCGCAGCAGATAAGCGCAGTGATGCGGGTCTTCGATACCCACCACTGACCGTGTCAATAAGCAAGACGATCCGACCAGAACTATCAAATTGGACGCTGGTCGCTCCCGTCAAATCGTCATTTCCCGATCCATCCCATGTGAAGATTCCATCACCCCCACCAAAAGTGCCATCCAAAACCCCACTATCTGTTACTCTTGCAATCGCTACATCGGTGTTTGCTCCATTGTTGGTTCGGCCAGCTATATAGATGAGACCGTCTTTTATATTTAATGACTGAGAAATATCGTGATTGGTGTTTCCAATATCAAACACGAAATGACCATCACCAGAAAACGTGTTGTCAAAAGCGCCTAAATTGTCCAAACGCAAGATCATATACTCCATAAGATTTCCACCGGTATCAAAGGCATAGCCACCCACAACCACTTTTCCATTTGAGTCTAGCTTTACTGACAGGCCACGGTCTTCGGTATTGGATAAAGAACCATCAAAAACTCTATATCCTGTGGTATTGAAGGTCCCATCAAGTGCACCAACATCAGTGATTCGCCCGACAACCGTATTAATATCACCCGTTTCCACCTGCCCCGTCCAAACGTAGTTTCCGGAACCATCCTCAACAACATCAGCTACGCCTTCTACAACCGATCCAGCTTCAACATTAAACACCTGAGACCCCGTACCGTTAAATGTCGTATCCAAGTGGCCATCACTATCAAAGCGTACAAAACAAAAGTCTCCTGAGGTCGTTGCTCTTTGACATTGACCGAATACTAATATTTTTTGATTTGAATCAATTAGGGCTCCTCTAGGTATGTCTGGACCAGTCACCCCACCATCAAAACTCGCTATACCGGCAACTCCAAAATCTGAGTCCAAACTACCGTCAGATAAATAGCGCGCCAATACGAAATCAATGCCTGTGCCTCCGTTATTGACTTGCGCCACCACCACTATTCTTTGCATAGCATCTATTTTGATGGCCTTTCCTTGTTCTTCCACAGCCTCATTGGGTTTAAAAAACTGAATTCCCAAAGTTCCAAATGTGGGATCCAATTGTCCCACATCATAAACAACGATATTTTTATCTAAGTAGAAGCCGGTATTATCGCGAATTCTGACATTTACCAGTTCAGGAGCACTGTCAGCCGTTAATTGTCCATAGTTATTTACGACACTATTTCCGGACAACCGTTCAAAATTGTATGGAGGCTCACCACCAGAAACTTGAAGAGTGAAGAGTTCATTTACTTTTACTTTTAAAGAAGAGTTCACAACCTTCAATGCCTCAGGCGACTCAATCGACCCAAACTGCCCTTGAACTCTGTTGTCATCAAGCTTGCATGACCTCAACAAGAAGATAAGACTAAAAAAAATTATCGTACGCACGGACATCAGATATTTATCGGCAATCCTGCGCGAAAAATAGATAAATTTCCACTCATATTGCCAAAGTTTTTACCTCTAAAATTCTGAAGAAAACACTAAGAACTCTACGATGAGCGTTTCTAAGGAACGATCGTGCTCCCCAATTGATACCAGTTTCCATCCTGCGTGTTTCTACGAAGTGACTCATCTTGAGCCAACTGAATAGGAAATAAGTTTCCAAAAGCAGACTGCTGAATAACGCCGACAAATACAGAGTATTCTCCTTGTGGCAAATCAGCCGTCCCAAAAAATTTTGCATGAGCCCCAGGCAATAGCTTCAAAAGGCTTCCTGATAAAGGAATACGAAATTGCTGTTTTGAAATCACATCTTCAAACATCACTTCCACATTGTAGAAGTTTCTATAAAAAGGTGCGTTTCCTGAATTGATCAGACTCACTTCAATATCAAAAATACGATCTTCTTGAACAACCTTAGGAAGCCTCACCGTATCTACTGACAATCTATAGCCCGCATTTAAAAGCCATTGATCTACTTCCGTCTTGTAACTGGCATTGAATGGATATAGAGAAGCGTATTTATTGTTAAACCCGCTTGCGCGCCATTGAGTCAGCCTTCTTAACCCTTCCGTCAAATCGGCGGCTTGAAGTCCCGCTCCATCCATAGCCTCCGCATAAACTGGACCCAATTTCCAACACTCCTTCGCAGCCGGCGACCAATCCATCACTTTATCAATTTCCCAAAGAGTCACTTCTATACCGTCTGTTCGCCAACCCACGGGGGCTCCCGTTTGCAAAGCCACAGTACAGGCATAATCCCAAGGGTGAGGCCCCTGATCTTTCAAATAGCGATCATCGTTATCAAAGTTAAATATTTGAGGTATAAATTGAAAATTTAAATGAGCATCTAAAATTTTCTTAAACGAGTTCCACTGAGGCATAGGCCAACGATAGTTCTGATTCTTAACTGTGCATGAAGTCGTATGAGATTCACTCCAAGCACCAATGGACCGCACATCCATGTAAGCGATCTTTTCGGCCCACTCTGGTTTATCGTAACGAGCCCGTAGTGCATCAATCAGTTCCACTTGTTGTCTTACAAACTCAGGATCATCATGATTAAATGCCCAACGATCCGTACAAGTCGTATTCTGTGCCGTACAACCGCTTCCAGAAAAACTCACAAGATAGTAGGTGCAACCAGCAGGTGTATTTTTGTCTGTACATCTCACGTGCCGAGGATCCTGATAGTACCAATTTGGCATGGCTTCTTTGTAATTGTTGTTATCCAAAATAGGACGCCAGCTAATAACAGATATAGCCGCCTGCTTGCCCCTCTGAATGGAGTTTTCAATGGCCGCATCAAGGTCCGACCAGTTCCACTGATTGTCCCCTTTCCCTTCTAAAATCACCCAGGGTAAGCGAATATAGGTGATGGTTGCTTTATCGTCATAAGCGTTATTGTACGCAAAGGACCCATCATTTTTTATTTTCCCCGCCTGCTCTAAACCAATTCCAGGGTTTTTGAGAAAGACACTCGAGCTTAACACCATGGGATGCAACGTCTGATACTCCGTTTGCATAACACTGTCATCTGACGAATCCGGCTCTTCCTCCGGAGTCTCTTGAGAATCGGAGCCTTGATGACCTTGACTGTCTTGGTTCTCATTTGTTTCATTGGACTCGGAATTCAGATCAATAGACTCACTGTTAGCCTGAAAGCCGACGTCAGAACAATTTTGATAGAAAAAAAGAAGTCCTAAAAGTGATAGCGAAAAAAACAAGACCTTCACAAAATGCAAAACAGTTCGCCAGAGATTTATTTTTGAGCCATTGATCACAGATCATCCTAGGATTAAAATCACTCCTAAATTATACCTTATTACGGAGCCTCCTCTCTTCATTCCGCTTAAAAAAAGCGATGACTGTTTCAATTAGAGACTCTCGATTAAATAATCATCTATAAAGTGTTTATATTAATGAGCCTTAAAAGCTCTTCTTTGGACTGAATCTTATGCGTAATTTGTAATTGGTAATAAGCCTCCAGCTTCTCTCCCAACTGTGGACCCGGCGGCTCTCCTTGAGCTATTAAATCCGAGGCCCGAACGAATGGATGCGGTAAGTGACCAAGCCCCACTGACACCTCTAAAAAATGGGCGATGATCTCCTGAAGATCTCCTAAGTTTTGATTCTCCCACTGTTTCAGAAACGTGAGAATCATCACCCCTTCGGCGGCCCACTCGTGATCTAAAAATTTGAGTTTATCAAATACAGGCAACTCATTCCATCTTGATAAAGTTTTGACTACAAAAATTATGTTACGGTTTTTCTGCTTTGAAAACTTCCAACATTGAAGCCAATCTTCAAATCTCTGCTGCCCTTCTGCCCCTTTTTGGATCTCTTCATGGAAAAGCACCCAGGAGATCATGACCCAACCGGTCCGCTTTAT
>JAGRAG010000332.1 GCA_020435025.1 Bdellovibrionales bacterium
TAGGGAACGTTGGCGAAGGTTGTCTTCTTCCATAGTCTCACCAGTGCTCCAGAACTCATCTGTTGAGACAAGATAGCTGATAAAGTCGTTGGTTTTTCTTTCTACTTTTTCAAACTGTGTGATCACTTCTCGTAGACGGTCTCCTTGCAGAGGGACGTCTGATCCAATGAACCAATTCCAAAAATGTCGGACTTGGCATTCGGCATACTCTTCTTGCTGAGTGATGGAAAAAGCCAAGTCTCCTAAACCCTTAGTGGAAATATCCACCATGGATCCATTCTTGTCTTGGTAGGTGAGGGCTCCTGAGGATGGAAACCTGGATAAGATGGCACTTGAAAACTCAAAATTTCTTCCCATGGGATCTAGCTTATAATGGCATTTTTTGCAGTCAGGATGAGAGCCATGGACGTCTTCCGTCAATTTTGGAAGAGGTTCTCCAGATTGGGATTCAGTTTCCGGAAAAATCAGATCATAAATAGGATCAAGATTTTCAGTAGGTTCGGGGAGAGAGGCCCTCATGTCATCGCACAAAAAAATCTTAAAAATTGCTGCCGCTCGTTTTCTATTTTTATTAAGTGCTGTTGTCACATAGCGATCAAAAAATCGTCCGGTTGTTACGGCTCCGGCCACACGGAGATCCTGTTTGTTAAATTCAATATGCTGTGGAGGAGTTGTTTCAATGCCTCGTTCATCATATGTGGGTTCGACGAGCTGATCTGCAGCAACATGGGCATAAAAAAGTCGGTCGCCGATAGAAAGGGAAAAGCCCTTTAAAGGATGAATGCTGTACTGTTTTCCCGTAAGAAGTTCATCCCAGGATTTGTTTTTCTTAACTAAGTCTCTAAATAATATATTTAAAGAATTATTTTTAAAAGAGCTTCTAAATGGGTTATCGTTAGAATCGGTCTCCCAGGGATCCGTCTCTGGAAGTAAAGAAAAAAGTTCAGAGAGACGATCTTCCATTTTAAAGACATGGTTCGGAGTGGCTAAGTATTCTTTAACCTTTTGTTTGAGATAAAATCCTTGAGCATTTTCAGATAGAGCTTCAGCCAACACTTTGTACTCATTTTGTGAAGGAAGGGTTCCTCGAAGGTGTAGGGAGAGCTTTCTTAAATAGCCATAAGAGCTCAAAGGAATTATAACGGTTTTGGCTTTTTGAAAGTCATCATTTCTTTTTGGAGAGTCCTCGTGTTGGGCTGGTGGGCATCCCGTAGTGAAAAAAACTGCTAACACAAGGCCGAGCCAGAGATTCAATTTCATCGGATATCCTTAACCATTTGAAAAAGCTCAAAATCAATTGCGAAAGTAAAGACTTTTTTTGTTTGAAAGAATTCATCTTGGCCCCAGAGGTAGGGGGTCGCTGCCGGAAATGGACGAGCAGAGTAGTCGTCAAATTGTTTTCGCAGCTGACCGATATTGGGCTTAAAAACAAGATGGCAGTGACGGGCGCTGCTCGTAGCTATGGTCCAGTGGATCACTTCGCCAATAATAGAATCCGTTGTGATTGTAAAAAAATAAGATCCGACCGAGGAGATCTCAAAAATATTTTTCTGAAGGGGAGTCAGATTCAAGTCTAAAGCTCCTGCAAATACGCGATTTTCTTCAATCCCAGTTTCTGGATTGGGTAACATCGCTTCGGCGGCCCATTCACCTATGGTCCATGGAGACCAAGGAGAGACTTTCAGAGATTTTAAAAGCTCATCGTCGAGTTCCAGTTGATCGGGTCGCAGATTTTCAGCAGCCTTCGGAGAAGACTTGGAATCGATGCGCGACCAGGTCACGGGAGAGGTTTCCATTTTCTCCCATGAGGCATCTGATGAAAAAGAGTTTTTCGATTCAAGTATTTCCCCTATTTTTTTAGGGTCTGGATGTGAACTCCATCTCCATGATAAGGCTTGATTAAAAATTTCGAAGTGATATTGAATCGAAGTAGTTTGCGTTTTACTACAAGAGACCTCTGTAGAATCCATTTGAGTAATGATGTTGACGGGCTCTTTCTGGGACGAGAAAAGGGTCGCAATACGTCCATCTGGAAAAGTGGCCGTTAGAGGTTTTCCGGCTTCTTTGTTGAGCGTTGGTTTTGGTGGATTTGTTGGGCTTTCAGATTGTTGAAGATGAATGGGAGTCTCTGCATACCCAAATGAAGCAACTAAGTTTAAAATGACAAATATGATAAGACCGAGTTTTGAAACTCGAAAGTGCCGAAAAGACATGTTTTCTCCCTCCCCAATGGAAAACATTTCTTAAAAGTACCGATGGCGGTAACAATTGTTATTATCGTAGCTGAGCCTGAGGAAGAAAGTCATAGAATTGCTAGATGCGTCTTACTATTATTCCGCACCATAATGCTATTGCGCGTCGTTATTAGAGTCTGAGTTTTGTGCCTTCTGTGTTATTCTGCTTTTTATGAAAATATCGATCTGTCTGTTGCTGCTGTTTTTTTTAGGTTTATACAGTTCCGCCAGCGTTATGCCCGGGTATTTCTTGCTCACCCCTTTATTTGGTCAGGGCGAAATTGTTTTGGTTAATCAGAATAAAAAGAAAATTCATTCTTGGCAGGTAGAGCCAAATCCATTTTATGCGAAGATACATAGAGAATTTTTAGTCTATTCGCACTTGGGAGATCAAACTATGAGATACCAAGGGATTACAGGCCAAGCCAGTGAGATTAAATTTATAGGCGGTGATTCGAAAGTTCGCTTTCGGTACAGTGATAAGTACGCTCATCATGATTTCGACTTTGCTTCGAGCGATACATTATTAGTGCTTAGATGGGTGCCCCTATCTAAAAAAGAATTTTCAAGGATATTTGGAGAGTCAACTCCTTATAAACAGCTTTGGTCTGATGAAGTTGTAGGGCTTAAATACAAGAGTCAATTTCGCAAAGTAAACAGCTGGTCCCTTTCCTCTTTTTTAGATCCGGACGATCTTACAAAAGAACAAAAAAATTTGATTCTAAAAGGCCATGAGTTGTTTCATGCTAACGCTGTTAGCTATTCAACAACAAACCCTTTTAACTCCCTTCCTGCGATCACTGTAACAGCACGAGAGACCAATCAGGTTTTCGTGATTGACTACCGTACGGGAAAACTTCTTTGGAAAAGTCCGAAAAACTTTTTTAGTCGACCTCATGATGCTAGGATAACTCGCGATAAAACGCTCACCGTTTATAACAATGGTGCCGTTGATGAAACCAGTTCGGTGTTAGAAGTGGATCTTTTAAAAAATAGTGTGATATGGGAATATGGGAGTCAGTTGCCCTTGATTGTCAGGTGGCAATTCACTTCTCATGAACTCAGTGGAGCTCAAAAATTAATCAACGGAAATTTTCTTGTGACCCATGGAGTGCAAGGGCATATTTACGAAATTGATTCTGAGAAAAAGATTGTGTTTTCATGGCCAGCAGCAGCCTCTTTTTTGAAAGACATCTTAGGGCATCCTGCAATTTCTCTTTTTAAAACCGAAAAGATTGCGGTGACAAAAGGTCAAATTCAAAAGCTCAAAGGTCTAGAATAGTTCCGTCTGGGGTAAGACTTATTGAGCAACAGACTGAGAGCATCGGGAACCGCCGATAGGTGATTTGTGAAAGAACCAGGGGAGCCCGTTGATGCCGCTTTTGGTGAGTAAAAGAGAAAAACGGTAAAGGCGAGTGGCCCAGCAAGAACGGTGAATTCTTTCGGCAACAGGGAAAGATAGAGCAAAGTAACCCCAGCTGTACATTTCTAGAATCGAATCTCGAAATTGCGAGGCAAAACTAACTCCTGTCATTAAAAGAAGACTGTCACTGCCACCAAGCTTTGCATATTGAAGAATGGCTTCGCGAAAGGACTTTCTGGGAATGTACATGTTTTCCCACGCATTGGAGATATCCAAAACGGATAGTAGCAGTCCTGATTTTTCTAATTGAGCACCAAGACCTTTGATGAATTCTGAATCCGTCAAACCAGCTTGACGGATGTCGATCCGTTTTTCCAGAGCTGCTTGCTTGATTCTACTGTAAAGCTCTTCATTAAAAAGATAATTGACGGCCTTAAAGGGTTTATCAAAAAACGAATCTGAATGATTTTCATGAAATTCCCTCATAAAAACATCTTTATTTTGCTCTT
>JAGRAG010000333.1 GCA_020435025.1 Bdellovibrionales bacterium
TTAACTTTTGCCCTATCATCCGAAGAACCAAAATAATACAAAATGCCATCGATGAAAATTTATCTTCTCAAACACAGACAATAATTGGGAAGGTGAGCAATCAACTCATAGCTAGAGCAGCAAGCTTTTTATTGTTAGCTGATACCCAGGCCAGCTTCGCCATAGAAGGCGAAACTCCTCCAAGAAATAGAATTGAAAGATGGGGAAAAGCCATTTCTGAAGCGGGAAAAAATGATCTTAGTATTCAAGAAATAGTCAGACTCCACAGGATTTTAATAGAAGATGATAGGTTCACATCGATCGGATTACGAAAAGAGGAAGTGTTTTTAGGGGAAAGAGACCCGCAGAACAATCCAATGCCTGAGTTTATAGGTGCTAAGCATACAGACCTTGAAAAACTCATGGATGATTTCTTTTTATTCGATAAAAAATTACAAGATTCTAACGTTGATCCTGTCCTTCATGCGACCGCGGTCGCATTTGGCTTTGTTTATATTCACCCTTTGGCAGATGGGAATGGGCGCTTACATAGATACCTTCTCCACCATGTATTGGCCCAAAGAGGGTTTGCACCCAAAGGAATTATTTTTCCAATTTCATCGGAAATGCATGAGAGGGTCGAAGAATATAGTCAAAAATTAAAGAACCACAGTGGCCCGTTAATGGATTATATTGAATGGGAACCGAATGAAAAACATAATGTTGAAGTACGAAACGATACTTATGACCTATATCGTTTTTTAGATTGCACTGAGGTTGCCGAATTTATCTTTAGCTGCGTTAAGCAAACAATTGTAAAGACTCTTCCAAGAGAAATTGAATTTTTGCAAAGACATGATTCTACATTGCAAAGAATCATGAATACGATTGAAATGCCAGACCAGTTAGCCAGACAATTCATCTTATTCGCAAGACAAAACGACGGAAAATTAGGAAAAAAACGTCGTAAAAATGAGTTTGCCGATCTCACTGATGAGGAAGTAAAAGATCTTGAAGAAATCTTTAAAGACGAATTTGAAGGTTTTACCCTTTGAAGTATGGAAATAGGCTGTTACTGGCATTTATTTCAACAATAAGACTTATATAAGAAAATCAGTTTCAATAGGTGTGATAATGAGCAAAAGAACTGACCCCTCCCCTACCATTGAACCCGTGACTCGTATCAATGAAAAAGAGTGCATCGATTTTTTAGAATAAAGAAAAGAAACCTGCCTCTTTTTATCAGTAAGTTTTTAAATCGTTATTCCATTTCGCTCATTTTAGACCACTTGTATAAGTACTTAGTTACAGATTTCAGGGGACGGACCACAAAGAAACATCTAAACACCTATATTTCAGCCATTTTGGACTTTCCCATCGTCACAATAGTTTTCATTTCAATAAGAATGAAATTTAATTGAGATAAATTAAGTTGATCTGAAAATGGCTCTTTCTTACCATGGTTACAAACTTTTTCAGTACTTATAACCAAATGATCGAAATAAGATAGATAGTTTCCTTTTTATTTCGGATAAATTGATCACCTCCGTTCAACGAGAATGGACTTAATTAACATAACTGGAGTGTTCGATGAGATTTTCATTTTTACTGACAATTGCGTTAGCGGCCCTTTGTTCAGGATGTGCGCTGGCAAAACCCAAGGTTGCAGAAGATACCGGACAAATTTTTGTCTCCGAAAAAGAGTACAACGGTTTGACCCATCGTCAGCCTCGCAAAAACTTTAAACCCACAGCCGCTTACCAGTGGCTGCAAATTCTATTGGAAGCCTCGGGAAGAGATGCCGTTCGCAATAAGCCACGTCCCACAGTTTTGTCTCGCACCGATGCTGTTGTACTCACAGCGATGTACGATGCTTGGGCGGCTTATGACAAAACAGCCGTAGGCACTCGATTGGGATCTCAACTTCGCAGGCCTCAGTCTGAACACAAACAGAAGAACAAAGAAACGGCCATTGCTTACGCCGCCTACAAAACGCTGCTTTTCGTCTATCAAGAAGATCATAAATGGATTCGTGAGCAAATGAGCAAAATGGGCTATGATCCAGATAACCACTCTAAGAACACCAGTACACCCATCGGTGTGGGTAATGTGGCGGCCCAAGCTCTTATCGATTACCGTCGTGACGATGGGGCGAATCAGCTGGGCAATCAAAAAGGCAGCAATGGCCAACCTTACTCGGATTACACAAGCTACAAACCCGTAAACTCGCCGGATAAAGTTGTAGACCCCATGCGATGGATGCCCATTCCCTTTGCCGATGGCAAAGGCGGTACTGTGTCTCCGGGATTCCTCTCCCCTTATTGGGGTCAGGTAAAGCCTTTTGCCCTAGAAAGAGCAGATCAGTTTCGCCCGCCAGAGCCCCCAAAATGGAATTCTGAAAAGCTGAAGCGTGAAATTGAAGAGACCGCGATCGTCAATGCTCACCTCACCCTGGAACAAAAAGCCATAGTTGAGTTTATGCGTGAAGGACCACGCTCAACAGGGCAATCAGGACATTGGTTGCAACTGGCTCAAGATGTCTCTCGCCGTGATAAAAATAATCTAGATCAAGATATCAAATTATTCTTCTCCGTCGGAAATGTCGTCATGGATGCATTTATCGCCTGCTGGGAAGCCAAAAGATACTACGATACGGGACGTCCTTATTGGTGGGTGCGCATGCAGTATAAAGGCAAACAGATCGATTCCTGGGGAGGTCCCGGCAAAGGTTTGGTTCGCTTACCGGCGGAACAGTGGTTGCCCTACTCACCTCCAAACTTTTTAACGCCACCTTTTCCTGGGTACACATCGGGACACGCGACAGCCAGTGGCGCCGCATCTAGAATGTTAGAGCTATTCACTGGTAGTGACTACTTTGGAGTCACCGCATTTCAAGAAGCCGGATTCTTAACTGGAGAAGCCGACTTTGATGCCTCTCAAATGCAAGCTATAAATAAAAAACCAGCCGCATTGAGTAACTCATCTAAAAAAATTCGTCTTGCTATTCCTTCTTTCACCTATGCCGCCGAAATGGCAGCTCTATCACGCTTGTGGGGCGGCTATCACATTCGTACCGATAATGAAGAAGGCCTTATTCTTGGACGAAAAATAGCTATGTACAGTTGGCCAAAATACCAAGCTTATTTTAATGGTACGGCTAAGGCTAGAAACTAAAAGCAGAAAGAGTGAGTCTCCTGAGGCTCCTTTATGACTCTTTTTTTTACACTTGGAAATTTTTTTCTAGTACGACATAACAGATTTTATCTACTCTAAACTCTTTTTATAAATGCTACTGCATCTTCGTGAAATTCACAAAAAATTATGTACAAACTTTTACGAAAAAAGGAAAAGTATTTAGAAATGAAAATATTGGTACAATCAACAAGTGAGACAATCCAAGTAGCATGAAAGACTTATTTTTAAATATACATTTTCTTAGAAATCGCCTTACCGAGCTCGATTTAAAGCAGTCATGGGTAGCCAAAAAGGTTGGTGTTGATCCCAAAACTCTACGGAGGTGGTTGCATGGGAAAGTCAAAAAGATTCAAAGAGCGAACGCCATTGCTTTGGCCGAGGTCCTTGAGACTTCAATCGGAGAATTAACGCTTTCTTCTGAAGAAGATTTCTATGCGACCAATCAAGATCAAAAAACTGCAGCAGAGCTACTTTCTTCGAGCCAACTGCTAGAGAAGCTGGGTCCGATCCATGAATGGAATGTGGTGGAAGCACTTTTAAAAGCCACCTTGATTCCTAATCTG